>DASXFZ010000058.1 GCA_036489315.1 Candidatus Cybelea sp. | reverse complement strand
CTTCGAGAGTGCGGAAAAGCGCCTCGTCGTCGGCGCCGAAGAAGGCGCGTGGGCCAAATGTGGGCCAATCACGGGAGTGCCTTCGAAAAAAGTCAGTAAAATAAGGCCGGATCTGGTAGCGCCAACGGGAATCGAACCCGTCTTTCCGCCTTGAAAGGGCGATGTCCTAACCGATAGACGATGGCGCCGCGAATCTCGGAGACTTAGGGCTTCGAACATGCGGCAGTTTATCCCACCTGGACCCGAGAACGCAACTGGATGGCGCCAAAATATCGCTATGGCGAACTTACCTGGCCGGAGGTGAAGGCGGCGGCAGCGCGGCCGTGCGTCGCCATCGTGCCGATCGCGACGCTCGAGGATCACGGGCACCATCTGCCGATCGACACCGATTTGCTCCTCTGTGCGAGCGTCTGCGAGCTGGCCGCCTCGCGGGCGGCCGATCGGGTCGTCCTCGTTCCGCCGATCAATCACGGCTACAGCCCCCACCACATGGATTTTCCCGGCGCGATCACCATCGGCGCGCACACGCTGATTGACTACGGCGTCGACGTCTGCACGAGCGTCGCGCATCATGGATTCACCCGTATCCTCATGGTGAACGGGCACGGAAGCAACACGCCGTTCTGCGACGTCATCGCGCGTCTTTCCGTCGTCGCAACGGGCGCGCTCACCGCCGCCGTCAACTACTGGGCGGCACCGGGCGTGCGAGAAGTTGTCGAATCGCTGCGCGAGTCCGAGGCCGTCGGCGGGATGAATCATGCGTGCGAGTTCGAAACATCGCTCTATCTCGCGCTGCGTCCCGATTTGGTCGACATGGGCCGCGCCGTTCACGAAATCGCCCATCGGCCGACGAAAAATTACTGGACGGACCTAATCGCGGGCGACGGATCGCTGGCGATGATGGAGCACTGGAGTCAGCTCAGCGAGAGCGGCGTAATGGGCGATCCGACGAAGGCGACGGCCGAAAAAGGGCGCCTGCTCTTAGAAGCGGCTGCCAACGGCATTGTCGAGCTCGTCGACGAGCTGCTCGCGCGCCAGAGCCCGCCGCGCAAAGATCACCACTAAGGCTACGACCGGCAACCTGCCTCGTGACGCAGGCCGTGCCGAACGACTTACGGCGGTACGGATCGTTTCGCACGTCTTATGCGCTCGAGCGGAAGCTTGTATTAGGAATCGCGCTTCGTCGGTAATCCGCAGGTCGTTGGCGAGCGTATTGCTCGCGTCCGCGGCCAAGACGTTGCGGAAGAAATCGATGAAGGAGAAACGACATGCGATTTACCCTCCTGCTCACTTTAGCGGTCGCGCTTCTCAGCGCGTGCTCCGGCTCAGGGGTGCCGGGCAGCCCGCCGGCGACGCTGTCAGACCAAAGCGGGCCTCCGGCTTTATCCGCCAACTCGCAGTCTCTTACGCGCGCGGGGGCACCGAGAGCCCAACAGACCGGCCCTGATCGGGTCGTCGTCTACACCTTGAGCAACGGTGCCTCCCGCAACAAGGTGTTGTCGTTCGTTCCCCGCGGCGGCGCACTCAAATACGACCAGTCCTTCGACACCGGCGGTCTGGGCGATCCGTCGGTCGCCGGCACCGTTCAAGGTGCCATCGCGATTGCTGGTGACAATCGCTTTCTCTTCGCCGTCGACGCGGGCAGCAACGAGATCAGCAGCTTCCGAATCGGCGACGATGGGCTGGAGTTCATCGACCGGATCGCCTCGGGCGGCATGCAGCCGGTCAGCTTGGCCGTCCATCACGATCTGCTTTTCGTGCTCAACGAGGGGAGCAGCTCGATTGCCGGCTTTCGCATTACCCGCAACGGCCTGCTGCGCAGAATTCCCCACTTGAGCGCGCCGCTCAGCGGCAGCGGTGCCGGCCCAGCGGAGATTTCGTTTGACAGCAGCGGCACGGTGTTGGTCGTCACCGAGAAAGCAACGAACAACATCGACACGTATGCGGTCGCGAACGGTATTCCGACGGGTCCGACCGTTCATGCCGCGTCCGGCATGACGCCTTTCGGATTCGCTTTTGTGCCTCGCTCAGAAATCGTGGTCGTCTCCGACGCGTTCGGCGGCGCATCGGGGATGGGAGCCGCATCTTCGTATGCCGTTACCCCGCCAAACACGCTGGCCCCCATTTCGGCCCTGGTCCCCGACGATAACACGGCGCCGTGCTGGGTCGTAATCACGCACGACGGTAAGCTCGCCTTTATATCGAACACGGGGAGTGACACGATCTCGACGTACTCGATCGATGCCGCCGGAGCCCTGACACTCGCGAGCCCGAAGGGCGTCAGCGCTCAGACGGGTCGGACCCCGGCCGACCTGGCCATTTCATCCGACGACCGCTCTCTTTTCGTCCTCAGTTTGAAGAGCAGGACGATTGGAGCGTATAGCATCGGCGCGGGCGGACGGCTGACGAAGGCCCGCGTCGCCCACGGGCTGCCGGCCAGCGCGCTCGGCCTCGCAGCGGCATCGCCGAATGATTAAGCGCGCTGCAAGGGGTATTCAGTGCTTGCCGGCGTCGCCGCAGTCGTCCTTTTCCTCCCGTTAGCACGGCGCGAGCCGCCGACCGCCGCTAACGACGATACCACTGCGGGAGGCCGGCTAGCGCGCGGCACGCTGCGCACTGCACTGGTGGCGCGGCGCGGTTTGTGATATCCCGATGGCCAGGGAACGATCGGTCTTCCGGTCGAGGCCTTCGACGAGGCCGCCAAGCCGCTCCGCGTCCCGCGCCCGCTGCTGCGACGATCAAACCGGAATGCCGCTTAAAATCGTGGTCCCGTAAACCACCCGTCACGCGGCTGCGTGTGGTGGCGCGGAAATTTGTGTGACGGAAACGAGATCGTCGGGCGCGGCGCCCCGCGGCTTGCGGTGCGCTCGCAATCAACGCAAGCATCAACGCCGCGCGGCGAATCACGCTTATCGAATAGCGAGCGCGCTGCCGGAGCGCCGGTGCACTGGAACGGGCTCGACGTGCTTTGCCGCCTGACCGACAAACCACATGCAAAGAAGCGTCAACAGGGCGACGTCGTCGAGCGCGCCGAGCACCGGGATGTCGCTGAAGATATCGACCGGCGAAGTCACGAGCAGCCCAACGGCGGCGGCGATTAGCTTGAGTGATAACGGAACGCGAGTATCGCGGACCAGCGGAAACGTGCGAAAGATGGCCGTTTTTGCGGCGAAGAGCAAACGTAGGAGTCTCATCGCGACATAGTACCCCCGGCCGGCCTCGGGGTTTCATGGCGCTTGCAACTGGCAACCAAGCGCCCGCCCTTCGACAACCCTTTCGACAAGCTCAGGGTGACACCGATGTGGGTCGAGACACGCGACGGGGGTGACGCGCGACGCGGGTGTGCGCGCGGTGCTGTTATCAATAGGAATCAATTGCGCAAAAGCATCGGGTTTCGAAACCTCGCGCGCTGCGTGGGTGTAGCAGCGGTTTGAGACCTCTCGACAGTGAGCTACATCTTTCGAATTGGCCTTTGCATCGGCTTTGCGCTTGCGGTGGTGTGCGCGCCGGCTCGCGCTGCCGTTCCCGCGAGTTTCTCCTTTCCCGTTGCGCGCGCGGCGCATCCGCTGACGCTGGATCCGACGCTGGCCGATCCGGCCTGGGCTGCCGGCGAAGTTCCCGAACACGGGCCGTGGCAGAACGTGACGACGCGACAGCCGTCACGCTATACCACTACGGCGTATCTGCTCTACGATGACAAGAATCTCTATGTCGGCTTCAAAGCCGAACAGGACGGCGTGCCGATCGCGGCCTCGCAGACCACCAACGACGTTGGATTCGGCCTCGACGACTTCGTCGGCATCGGTCTCGATACGAGCGGCGGCGGCAGTCAAGCGTATTATTTCGAAACGACGCCGCGCGGCGCCCGATACGAACAGGCCAACGAAAACGTCCGTTTCCGCCCCCGTTGGACATCTGCGGGCCGCGTCGGCACCGGATCGTGGAGCGCGGTCTTGATTATTCCGCTCGACGTTCTACGGGTGCCGCGCGGCGGGAAGCAAACCTGGCGCATCCAGTTCGTTCGCGGCATCGCGGCGCGCGGCGAGCACCTCTCGTGGGTCTGGGATACGATCATGGGAGACTCCGCGAGCGGTACCTGGCCGACCTTTCAAGATACGCGGTTCTGGGCAGGCGCACAGTTCGATCTCGCGCCCTCGGCGGCGGCGCGTCCAAAACCTCGCGCCGATCTCTACGGCTTGGCGAGCATCGGCGGAGATCGTAATCTCTTCCAGCAGGCCGACGGCACGTTCTTACCGATGCACGTGCGCTCGTTCGGCGGCGACGTCAGCTATCCGATCACGCCGACGATCCGTTTCGTCGGCACGCTCAATCCCGATTTCTCAAACGTCGAGATCGATCAGCAGACGATCGTCCCTCAGGAGTTCCAGCGCCAGCTCATCGAGTACCGGCCGTTTTTCTCGCAAGGCGCGGCCTTCATCAACGCTTCTTCGGGACCGCGCTCGGCGACCGGGCCGGCCTCGACGGCGCCGAATCTCGTCTTCTACTCTCCGTCGGTCGGGCCGTTCGATAGCGGCGCGAAGATGGAGGGAACCTTCGGCAACTACCAGAGCTTCGGGGCGCTGACGTTTCACGGCTACGACCAAACGAGCAACAACACGTTCTCCGATCAAGCCTACGGTTACGAGCACGCGATGCCGAACGGTTCGTTCATCTATTGGAGCGACGGCGTCTTCGCCAATCACAGCGTCTCCGGCAGCGATACGACGATCGAGAACGGCGTGGAAGCGCGCGATCTTCAAAACGGGATGATCTATTACGCCGATTATTCGTTCGAGAACGGGAGCTGGGTCCCGCAGGGACACGCCAACCTCGGACAGTTCTGGATCGACCGACACAAGAATAACTTCGAGATCAACGGCGGCTACTTCGACGTTTCGCCGAACTACGACCCGATCGACGGTTTCACTGCAAACTCCGATATCCGCGGCCCGACGTTTTACACCAACCTCACCGGCGCGTCGCCCGCGATCAAGAACTGGTCGATCTTCCTCACCGCGGATCGCTTTATCGACGAATCGGGTGCCGTGCATCAAGCCGACACGCAGCTTTTCTTCAACAGCGTCTTCAAGAACCAGTTCTCTTTCAACGGAATCGGCGAGCAGGTCGGGCAACTTCGATCGTACGGCGTTCCGGCGGGCCCTGGTTGCAGCGGCCCAATCCTGTATCAATCGAGTTTCACGGGCTATCCGTGCTATCTCGACGGCGTCACGCAGCCCTTCAACCTCTATCAGGTCCCCGTCGGCTACCGCGACGGCACGCCTTCTCCGATCGACACGAACTATTCTTGGGGGCCGTTCGGCGACAACTACGTCCACTTATTTTCGATCGTAACGAGCCGCCCGCTCACGCGCCGCCTCAGCCTCGGCCTCGAGTACGATGGAACCTACGAGCGGTCGCTCACCAACGGAACGCTCGATTCGCAATGGCTGCGGCGCGTCTCGCTCGGCTATAACATCAGCAGCGACAGCAGCTTTAGCCTCGAGCTGCGCGACATCAACGGCTACGGCGGATTCGCGACCCAGATCGGCAACAACCTCGCGCTCGCGTATCACCAGCGCTTCGCCGCCGGCAACGAACTCTACGTGAATTACGGCAGCCCCGCTGCCGGCGCCACGCTCAATCGGCTGATCGTGAAGTTCGTTCTGCACGAAGGCGCCGACGCCGGTACGTAAGCCTCAACGCATCCAGGCAGTCGTCTGCGCGATACCGTCGGCAAGCGGCGTCTTCCTCCATTCGCCGAGGCGCGCGCGCAGCGCCGCATCGTCGAGCGTGAAGCCGCTATCGAAGAGGTAGTACATCTCCGCGACTTCACGCATTAGCGGCATTCCGATGCCGGCGATCTGCAGCACCCACTTCGGCACCGAACGATACTTCGGCGGCTTGCCGAGCGCCGCGAAGACGGCATTGGCGAAATCGCGTGCGCCGATGGATTCGCCGCCAAGATTCCAGCACCGCCCGTAGGCATCGTCGAGAGCGGCGAGGGCGAGCAGCGGTGCCGCGGCATCGGGCACGAACAGGAATTCACGCTGTACGTCGAGCGGGCCGATAAACGAGGCCGTCTTTCCGCTCAACGCCTCGCGCACGAAGGCGTTGGCGTAACTGAGTTCGGCGTGCGGACCATAGAAATCGGGCAGGTGCACGACCATCGTCGCGAAGCCGGGTGCGTTTCGTTGGAGCACGGCTTGCTCTTGCTCTAGCCGAAAGCGGCCCTTGCGAGTACTCGGAACGTGCGGTTGGCTTTCGGGAACCGGGCGCGCGAGCGGCGGCCCGTAACTATAAACCGGCGTGACGTGCACGAAGCGCTTCACGCCGGGCGCCCGCGCCGCGTCGAGGGCGTTGCGCACCATTATCGGGTGCTTGAAAAACTCGGTGTACGGCGCGCCGGCGAGATAGAAGATCGTATCGATGCCGGCGGCGGCGTCTCCCACGCCTTCCTTGGTGAAGAAGTCCGCCGTTGCGATTGCAGCGCCCGGAAAGTCGCCGCGAAGACGTTCGGGGTCACGCCCTACTGCACGATACGGAATGCCGAGCGATTGCAGCTCCGAGGCTAGCGAGTGACCGATCGCACCGGCCGCGCCGAAAAGCGCGATCGAACCAAGTGTTGAATTGTCCATCGGGTTATTTAGACTCGGCTTTTGCCGCCGCGTATGCACCGAGTGTCCGTCTGCCGGTCACAGAGTCTCTCGCGCTCAGGGGCCTGCCGGTGCGCCCGTCGCTGACCGAACGACGGGAACCCGGACGCGTCCACCGGTGACGTCTAGGCGTTCCGGGCCTGAGCGACAAATATGACCCTCCGCAACTCGACTTCGACGAAAGGATGGCTCGTTAAATGCAAAGGTTTATTTTCCTTATCCTTGGTTTAGTCATTGGGCTAGGGGGCTATGCGTCGGCGGCTAATATCCATCGCAACACGGGCTATATCACTGCGTCAGCATCGGGGCTAATTAGCCACGATGGCAAAATCCTCGCCGGACAGGACTTCACAGTGACGCATCCACAGCGTGGCGAATACGTGCTTACGTTCGAGCAGAACTATTTTGGAAGGATTAACTGCGCTGCTTTGGTCCTGGAAGGCGTCCACCACGCAATTCTAAGCCGTGTCGAACCAACCTGTTCCGGCTCTGTGGTTTCGTTTGACGTGCACCTCTTTGACCGGAATTTGGTATTATCTAACAGCGCTTTTGGCTTTGTTGCAGTAGCCATGCAGCCGGTCTACTGAGGTCCCGCTTTACGCGAGCACTTTAGGAGGCACTTCGGATACCCCAGTCTTGAGACCTGTGCGAGATTGCGACGCACTTACCTTTCGGTCCAGCGCGTTCCGATCGCAAAGACTCGGCAAGCTCATGACTACGAGCGCTGGCGTTCGCCAGGAGAACACACAACCCACACAATCATCTCACACATCTAGCCGGCCGTTTCCAAAGCCAACTCCACCGCCCGATCTTCGCCCATTGCCGCACCGAAGGCCATATGCATTGCCAGCGTCTCGGGCTCGAAAGACGCGCGCAGAACATCCAGAAGCCAGCCATATTCAGCGACGCCCTCGGGCGTGCGCGCTGCGCCGAGTACTGAAAGGGAAGCATCCACGAACCCGAGGATCTTGGCAGCTCGAACGTGCGCAGAATACAGCTGCTCGGCATTCGCGTAGGGGCGGTAGGCGATCGTGACCGCATATTGTTGGAATACCCACGCGGCCGCCGGTTGCAATCGGTGTCGACGATGAAGGTCGAGCGCTTCGTGCGCGTACTCGTCAGCCTCGTCGTACTGGCCAAGCATCGTCACAACATCCGCTGCGGCCAGGAGCACGTTGCAAATGACGCGCCACGAACTCGGTATCCGCGGCACGTTAAGGAGACCGGTAATGAGCTCGAGGGCCAGTTCGAGATTTCCAGCGTTGCGTTCAAGCAAGGCGCGATCGCTGACGGCCCATGCAATGCGCAGTTGGTTCTCGCCATGGGTGTCGGGTAACGTCCGATAGATTGAAAGCGCTTGCTCGATGTGATCACGCGCCGCAACGAGGTCATTCTCGGCCTCGCTGGCAACCGCAAGATTGCGCAGCATAAAGGCGACCAGGACTAGGTCTCCGTTTTCCCGGGCAAGCTCGATGCCTTGAAGCAGCACCCGCTTCGCTTCCGATATTCGCCCAAGATAAATTAGCGCGTGCGCCGTCAGATCTTGGCTTCGAGCAATTCCCAACGAGTTTCCTATCGAACGATAGTGCCGGACTGCGGCTTGTGCGGCGGCAAGCTCTGTCTCGCATTCCCAGAGCTGCCAAGCGACGACCGCCTCCGCGAAGCGCAGGTCGGCTATCGCATTTGCCGGCGTGCGATCGTCGATCGATCGTATCGCAGTATTGATCCAAGCTCGACCCTCGACCGATCTGTCTTGCCACACGCCGAAGGAGGCCCCAGCAAGTCGTTGCCCTAACAGCGTGTCGCCTCGATCGTTCAGCGTCCAATGCAGCGCGGCGCGCCAGTTATCCAGCTCCTCTTCGATGCGCTAACGAGGCAAAGCGTCCGCAACTGAATAGGAACCGCCGAATCGATGCGCGAGGTTCCAATACGCAAGGGCGTGACGACGCGCTACCGTCTCGTATTCGCCACGTTCTCTTAACTTTGCGCCGGCATACTGCCGAAACGACTCGAAAAGAACGTAGCGAGTCTCGCCCTTCTCTGGATCCGCAGTAAGGAGTGACTTCGAGACGAGCGACGAGAGTGCGTGGAAGACGTCAGCGGCGTTTTCGGCGCCGCCGACGTCGCCGTCGTGATCTCTGCAAACGCTCGTCGCTACGTCGAGCGCACAGCCACCGGCAAAGATCGAGAGCCGCTCAAAGACCCGTTGCTCCTGCGTACTCAAAAGGTTATAGCTCCACTCAACGGTTGCGCGCATCGTCTGCTGTCGCGGTAAGGCGGTGCGCGAACCTTGGGTGAGCATGCCGAAATGATCGTCCAACTTGTCGGCGATCGCCTTCAATGGAAGTTGCCCCACTCGAGCGGCAGCGAGTTCTATTGCAAGTGGAATGCCATCCAAACGCCGGCAGATTTCTGCAATGATAGGTGCATTGTAATCAGTGAGCGCGAATGTGCGATCCACCGCACTTGCCCGATCCTCGAACAGCCTAATGGCTCCGAACGTTCTAGCGGCGTGCCCTGCGCGCAGAGCGCGCCCAGCATCGAGCGAAGGAAGGGCAAGCGTTGGCAGCCTGTAGGCGTATTCGCCGGCGGCGCGTAGTGGTTCTCGACTGGTCGCCAGGATTCGAATGTGCGGACAGGCTTTCAATAATGACTCTGCGGCAAACGCCGCTTCGGCGATAACGTGCTCGCAATTGTCAAGAATTAAGAACAACGCCTGGTTTTTCAGGAAGGCGCCTAGCGTCTCCAGCAAGGGGCGATTGGGTGCTTCCTGCACGCCCAGTGCGGATGCAATCGCGGCGACGACGTGCGACGGATTTCCGATCGGCGCGAGCCCGATAAAGCACGCGGGACCGTGACCGGACTCTTCAACAGTCAATGCTACGTGCAATGCCGTTTGCGTCTTACCAACGCCTCCCGCGCCGGTGAGCGTCACCATTCGATGAGCGCCCACAAGCGCGGTGATCTCGGCGAATTCGCTATCCCTACCGACGAAACTCGTTAACGCGAATGGCAGGCTCTCGACCGTGGGGTTCGGCCACGGGCCGACTGCGACCACCTGTCTCCGCCGAGCGTCGGGCGAGAGCGACGCGGCAAACGCAAATTGCCTTCGCTGTTCGGCATTAAGCTCCAGTGCGTCGGATAAAAGGTCGAGCGTTTCGCGTCGTGGATTTCGCCGGTCGCCACGTTCCAGAGAACCCAGGCCGTTAACGCTCATTCTTGCGCGGTCGGCGAGCGCTTCTTGAGAGAGATTTGCGGCCAGGCGGTGGTGCCGTAGCAGAGCCCCGAACTCAGGCGAGCTCTTTGATTGCTCTCCTCGGTCCATCGCGCCGACGTTCGGGCCGCCCGCTAAGGCATCCTCGCAGCCTCGTCTCTAGCGCGTACCGCAGGTGGGGGAAGTTTCGCGAGGTGGTTCAATCTGAAGGAAGTGGGACGCTCCGCACCGCTTAGACTTCGCTTTGCAGGGCTTTTCCGCGCTGCACGACTTTTTGGCGCCCGGAGCAGTTGGTGGGCTGTCGCCGTTCTCGTTGGCATTGCTTGCAGTTCTCGCAATGGAATACCGCAACGGGACCGTTTGGTATTCGCGTATAGGCTCGACCCAACCACGCTCGACCCGCTTTTTCTCGGCGGGCGGCAATATGAGGATATCACCGAGCTTCTCTATTCGACACTATTGCATGAAGACGCTAACGGCGCGTTTACGCCCGAGGTTGCGGCGGTCGTTCCAACGAAATCAAATGGCGGCATTTCGGGCGACGGTCTCGACGTCCGTTTTCGACTGCGTCGGGACGTTCGTTGGAGCGACGGCACGGCATTGACGGCCGCTGACGTCGCTTTCACACTGACCGAAATATTAAATCCGGCAAATAATATCGTTACAACGCAAACGTACGGCGAGATTAAGTCCGCCGTTGCGACGAGCCGATATACCTTAACCGTACATTTGAGGAAGCGCTACGCGCCAATCTTGGAGGGTGTGAACGTCGCGATTCTTCCCAAGCATATCTTATGGAGGGCCCCATCATTAAATAATCTTCCTTTCGATTCACATCCGATCGGCTCCGGACCCTACGAATTAAAGAGATGGATCCGAAATGACGTAATCGAGCTGGTCGCAAATCCCTATTATTCCGGCATGCGGCCGGGCGTGCATGAGATCGACTTACGGAGCATCCCAAACGACAGTACCGCCCTTTCAATGTTGCGCGCCGGAACCATCGACGGGTCGTTTGGGATGGACTTGTCGCTCTTGCCCGAAGTGCGTACGCTGTCTAAGTACAGCGTCCTAGAGGGAAGCGCCTCGTATATGAAAGCCTTGACCTTCAATATGCACGATCCGATCTTGCAGGATAGAATCGTTCGACGTGCCGTTGCTACGGCAATCGATCTGCCGGCGATCGTCTCTCGGGCTACTCGGGGTGCCTTCGATACGCGAGATGCGGCCTTTCCGGCTTTCAGATGGTCGTACGATCCGAGCGCACGGTATTCTCAATACAACGTCCGTCTAGCTAACGATATGCTGGATGCAGCGGGTTGGCATCGTAACGCGGACGGCGGCCGATATCGAGCGGGTACGAGGCTCGACATCGAGATCGCTTACATGAGTGGCCAACCGTCGAACGAAGAAATAGCCATACAGTTACAGGAGCAGCTGGCTTTGGTCGGTATAGATGTGACGCTCCATGGGTTCAGCGCCTTTCAGTTCTTTGGGAAGGAAGACCCGACAACGAATAAACACTCGCAAGCGGTTTTTTGGAGCATACTCGAGCCCCCAGATCCGGATCAAAGCACATTCTTAGATTGCAACGGGCCTCAAAACATGATGAGCTATTGCAACAAGTCGGTGGATGCCGCGAACCTGGCTGCCCTCGATACGTACGATCGCTCGAAGCGCGTCGTTCTGTACCGCATCGTCCAGCATCTCCTTGCCCGGGATCTGCCGTTTATCCCCGTGTTCGCAGGGCGGGACTTCGACGCCCTCACAAAGCGGCTGCACGTGTTAAACCGCGGCGCGCAAATCGACACGTTTCAAGACGTTGCCGCGTGGCGGACACGTTAGTCCCCGGAGCGCTCTGGAATCAGGGCCAGCGGCAGGCATGCGGTTTGGGAATCCCGCCATCCCACGGAGGCTAGTTTTGGCGCCGCCTTCCGACCGAAGGAAGCGGCAGCCTCGAACTCCCGGCGGTGCTCGGCGTTAAGCGTCAACGCGTCCAAATAAAAGTGAAAACGTTTCGCGCCATGGCGTGCGCCGGTCGCCGCGTTCAAGGGATCCGACGCCGCTAACACTAACCCGGGCGCGCTCGGCGAGAAGCCCCTTGGGAAAGGTTTGCGGCAACGCGGTAGCGTCGTAGCGTCGGAGGAGCGTCCAAAATCAGCCGAGTTGCGTCGTTGCCCTCTTCCGCCTCGTGCTCGGCTTTTCACCCTACCGTTGGCGGCACCCTCACGATCTGCTTGCGAAGCCCGAGGCTCGTTGCGGCGATAATACTGGTCGCCATTTTGTTGTCTTGCTGTCCAGCCGCAGGGGAAATCGCGTAGTTGCTATCCTCCATCGCGCTGCAAAGGTGTAGGGCGATTGTGTGGATTGTGTGTTTTGGTCGTCGCCGTTCCGTAGGATGATTGGCCGGTCACGCTCGAGGACGGATGGCTGCAACGACGCCCGAGTGGCCTGAAAGGGAAGTTGATGAGACGTTACGCAAGAAAACGCACAACCATTTCCACGTCGGTACCTACCGCGAGCAATGCTTCGTCTGCTGCAGGCCGAGCCGACGGGCTGGTAGCGCCTCTAGAACACCGTGCCTTGTGGGCCAGCAAACATCCGCTTGTAGCAATCGGCCGTTTCAGACCTCGACGGCTGGCGCTGCAGGTTCTCGGCTGGTGCGTTGGCGTCGCACTCGCGGCAGGCTGCGGCAGCACCGGCGCCTCTTTACCGCCTGCGCCTTCACTATCCGGACAAGCGGCGATCGTCAACTCGGTGCAGCCTTCCATCAACGCGCGCTGCAAGCCATTCCTGCCGACCTTTGACGAACTCGTCGCTTGCCAGCGCGCAAATGGATCGCTTGGCTCGTTTCCAAACCCAAAGGTCACGTGGCGCGTTCGCTACTTCGTTCGATATTCGGAAATGCCGTGCAATGAGGCGCCCACCGTAGAGGAGGCATACGTTTTCCATATGGTGATGACCGATCTTTCCGACGATGCAGACCTAAATGACGCGGAGCGTTCGGCCATTCGCAGCGCGATGTTTGACGGAAGGACCCGCTGTAAATGACACGCACCCATATCGCTCCGGCGATGCTGCAATCGGCCGCAGAGTCACTCGGCGCTCTGATCGGAACAGGGCGTAAAGCCAGCGGCGAATGATGCCCGTTGTGCCGAGTCGTGCCTAGTCTCACCGCATTGTATGGTGGGCCTGGTAGGATTCGAACCTACGCGCAACCAGTTATGAGCCGGCCGCTCTACCGCTGAGCTACAGGCCCGCGCGCAAAGACCTTAGCCCCGGGGTAGCGAGCCGCCTGCCCGAGTTGTTCTTCGATCGCCATGAGGCGATTGTATTTCGCCGTGCGATCGCTTCGCGAGAGCGACCCGGTCTTAATTTGGCCGGCTCCGGTGGCGACCGAGAGATCGGCGATCGTCGTATCCTCGGTCTCGCCGGACCGGTGAGAGATCACGATCCCGTAACCGGCACGCTGGGCCATCGCGATGCAGTCGAGGGTCTCCGTAAGCGTGCCGATCTGATTGACCTTGATGAGAATCGCATTCGCCACGCCTTGCGCGATCCCGCGCTCGAGGAACGTCATGTTCGTTACGAAAACATCGTCGCCCACGAGTTGGATGCGCTTACCTAATGCTGCGGTGAGCTTCTCCCAGCCCGACCAGTCGTTCTCCGCCAGGCCGTCTTCGATCGAAACGATCGGATAGCGATCGCAAAGATCCGTGTAGAGCGCAATCATCTCGTCGACGTTCGCCGCGGTGTCGCGCGAGAGCGGATAGTAATTACCGTCGGAGTAGAACTCGCTCGAGGCGGGATCGAGTGCGATCGCGACGTCGTCACCCGCTCGATACCCGGCTCGTTCGATCGCTTCGACGATCAGCCCCAGTGCTTGCTGCGGCGTCTCCAGCGGCGGTGCGTAGCCGCCTTCGTCGCCGACCAGCGTCGGAAGGCCCCGTTCGTGCAAGATTTGCCCGATCGCGTGAAAGACTTCCGAGCCGCAACGCACCGCTTCGGTCTCCGTCGGCGCGCCGACCGGGACGATCATACACTCCTGAAATTGCAACGCGCCCTCCGCGTGCTTGCCGCCGTTGATCACGTTCATCATCGGAACGGGAAGCGTCGCCGCAGCCGGGCCGCCGAGATACCGAAAGAGCGGAAGCGAAAGGCTCACCGCCGCGGCGCGCGCGACGGCAAGCGACACGCCGAGAATCGCATTCGCTCCGAGATTGGATTTGTTTGCCGTAGCGTCGAGCTCGATCAGCCGCTGGTCGATCTCCCGCTGCGCGGTCGCATCGAGGCCTTCGATCGCGGGCCCCAGGATGTCGTTGACGGCCCGCACCGCGTTGCGAACGCCTTTGCCGTTGTAGCGGTGCTGATCGCCGTCGCGCAGTTCGACCGCTTCGTTTGCACCCGTCGAGGCCCCCGATGGAACCATCGCCTCTTCGACCGCACCGAAGTTCGTAGCGACCGTTACCGCGACGGTAGGATTGCCGCGAGAATCGAGGATTTCGCGCGCGTGGACGCCTTCGACCGTCGGATTCCCCCCGCCGCGTAACGATTCCAGGGACATCCTTACTCCTTGATCCAGCGCTCGAGATCGTGACGGCGCGAAACGAAATCTTTATCTTCGAAAAAGATATTCAGCTCGCGGTCGGCGCTTGCCGTGCCGTCGCTGCCGTGCACGAGATTGCGCCCGATCGTCTGCGCGAGATCGGCGCGGATCGAGCCGGGAGCCGCCTGCAGCGGATTCGTGGCGCCGATGAGCTGACGGCAGCCTTCGACTACATCTTGACCTTCGACCGCCATCGCAAGCAGGGGTCCGCTCGTGATGAACGAGACGAGGTCGGCGAAAAACGGCTTGGAGCGGTGTTCGTCGTAGTGCTGACGGGCACGCTCGCCGTCGAGCTGCATCAGTTTCATCGCCGAGATCACGTAGCCGCGTCGCTCGATACGCGAGACGATCTCGCCGACCAGCCCTCGCGAAACGGCGTCGGGCTTGCAAAGAATGAGCGTACGTTCAATAGACATACTGCCGTGGTTGGCTAGACGGGCCGCGACTCCGCCCGGCTTGGGGTGAAGAAGAGACCGGCTGCCGAATCATGCGGCGTGCGAGAGTCGAGTGCCGGGCCGTACGCGCAAATCCTCGCTGCGCTGGCGGCAAGCCCCTTCACATCGATTTCGTATGTCGAGGGCACGACGAGCACGAATGCGGACGCTGCGGCGCTGCTCGGCAACGAGCGCTTCGCCGGACACACGATCGTCGCCGAGTATCAAAGTCGCGGGGCCGGACGCCGGGGGCGCACCTGGGAGGCAGCCGCCGGAACCTCGCTCCTCTTCAGCACGATCCTGCCGGAGGCCGTTCGCACCGATCGTCTTTGGCTCGTACCGTTCTGGGTCGCACTCGCGGTGCGCGAGGCGCTGATAGCGGCCGGCATACCCGCGATCCTTCAGTGGCCCAACGACATTCTCGTGCGAGGTCGCAAGATTGCCGGTATTCTCTGCCAATCGCAAGTCACCGGTCCCGCTGCGCGGGTTGCCTGCGGTGTTGGAATCAACGTCGTCCGCTCGGGCGCTAAGGCAACGCCGATCGAAGAGAGCGCCGCGTTCTGTGAGGATTTTGCGCCCATCGAGCGGCCCGCACTGCTCGAAGCGATCCTGCGCAACTACGCAACGTCGCTCGAACTGCTCGACGACGCGCGGCGCGTCGTGCAGTTATGGGAAGCCGGCGCCGGCGTTCCCGGGCGGCGCTACCAAATTCAACTAGACGGCGTTAATGAACCGTTCGACGCAACAGCCGCGCGCCTCGAGATCGGCGGCGCACTCCGCGTCCAGCGCGACAACGGAGAGACACAAGCAATCGAAATGGCCGACGCCCGCATCCTACGATAACGAATGCACAATACGCTGATGAAGTTCTAGGACCGAGCGCGGGAAAGGCGGCGGTCGCACACCTCGCAAAAATGCGGCATCTTGTTGTCGGTCTCGAAGATCGAGTTCGAGTAGTACATCGCGCAGCGCGCGTTGTAGCAGTGCTTGAGGCCGAAGGCATGGCCGAGCTCGTGGATCGACTCCTTGAGGATCCGTTGAAAGAGGATGTTGGAATCGGCAGGCTCGCCATAAAACTCCGAGCGCAGCCGGTGGGTGGAGACGACCGCGAGGCTCTGCGCTTCGTCGGCATCGCCAAAAACGAAACGATGCGAGGTTTTGTACAGGTCGAACTCGGTGATCGCCAGCGTCGCCGCGCCAACCTCCGGGTGCGCTCGCTGCACCTTCGTCATCAGGGTCGAGACGAAGAGCTGGCCGCGTGTCGCGTTGAGCGTGCTGCGGGGAACGACCAGCGAACGTTCCACGCCCACGCTGCAGAGAAATCGCTCTTCGAGACAGGGGGCGAGACGGCTCATGAATCCCGCGTCGACGGTATTGATCGGCACGATTCGAATATTCGAATCCATCTCGAGCCGCGTACTTCGCGCACAAAATCTAGGTGGCCTGCATCTGCCGCGTCGAAGTCTTCAGGATGATCGTCGGCATCGGTCTCGACACGGCGCAGGTCGCACGCTACCGCTTCGGGGAGCGCGAGCTGACCTGGTTCGCGCGCAAGATCTACACCGAGGGCGAGATGGCGTACGCGCTGCGCAAACGCAACTGGCCGGAGCGTCTCGCGGGCTTCTTCGCAGCGAAGGAGGCGACGCGCAAGGCCTTCGGCCACTGGATTGCATGGCGCAGCGTGGGCGTGGGGCACCAGCGCAGCGGCAAACCGACGATCGAGCTCTTCGGTGACGCGAGGCGCCTGATCGAACTGCGCGGCGTGCGCACGATCCACCTGACGATAACGCATACGGCCGAGATCGCCGCGGCCGTGGTAATTTTGGAATCGTGATCTACGTTCTGACTCCCGAGCAGATGCGTGCCGCCGACGCGGAGGCAATTGCCCGAACCGGGGCGATCGAGTTGATGTGCAACGCCGGCGCCGCCATCGCGCAGCGGCTGCGCGGCGTAGCGCCGCCGGGCGCTCGCATCGTCGCCGTCGCCGGCCCCGGTAACAACGGCGGCGACGCGTTCTGCGCGCTGGCGGAGCTCGCGAGCGAGTACGAGTGTACGGTTGCCGAGGATCCTGCAGCGGTCGGATCCGAGGCGCGCGTTGCCGCGCGGGCGCGCGCCGCGGCGACCAGGGTCGGAATCGTTGCGCTGCCGGCCGGCGAACGCGAGGCTCGCGCGTTGCTGCAGAACGCGATCGGCGTCGACGGAATGTTCGGAACCGGTGCGCGGCTGCCGTTGCCCGAGGCGTATCGCCCTCTCGCGCGCGTGCTCGACACGCGCGAACGCACCGTTGTGGCCATCGACATCCCCAGCGGTATCGACGCGCTGACCGGCGCGGTCGCGCAGGACGCGGTGCGGGCGACGCTGACCGTGACGCTGGCGGCGGCAAAGCCCGGTCTGCTTCTCGAACCGGCACGCGAATACGTCGGCGAGCTCGTTTGCGCAGCGATCGGAATCCCCGAGGCGACGCTGGCCGCCCAGCCGCGGAGCTTCGCGGCGCTCGACGACGCGGCGTTTGCGGCGCTGCTCCCGCGGCGAGCTGCAGATACCGACAAGCGCGGCGCCGGCGCGCCCCTGATCATCGCGGGGTCGGCGCAGTTTCCCGGCGCGGCGATCCTTTGCGCGCGGGCCGCCGCCCGCGCGGGCGCCGGCTACGTGTCGGTCGCGACTCCGAGCTCGGCCGCGGCGGCACTGCGCGCCCATCTCGTGGAGCAGGTCGTCGTCGAGCTTTCGGACGCGGTCGAGCCGGCAGCGATCGCGCACGAGCTCGTCGAGATTTCGCGTCATAACGGCGCGGTAGCGATCGGGCCGGGCTTAGGGCTCGACGAGCGCACGGCCAAGATCGTTATGCTGTTTCTCGAGGCAAACCGGCTGCCGATCGTCGTCGACGCCAGCGCGCTCTTTCATCTCAGCAAGCACCTCGGCTTGCTGCGCGGCCGTCCGGCCGTCGTCACCCCGCATGCCGGTGAGTTCGCGCGGCTCTCCGGTCTCGGAACGATTGCGCCAGGCACGCGCGTCGAGCGCATCCGCGAGTTCGTCGATCGGACCAAAATCACGACCCTGCTCAAGGGCTCCGACACGCTGATCTACGACGGGACGACGGTGAACATCAACACCACCGGCACGAACGCGCTTGCGACCGCGGGAACCGGGGACGTGCTCACCGGTATCATCGCGACGCTGCTTTCGCAAGGGCTTTCCCCGGTGCAGGCCGCCTGCGCGGGCGCCTACTGGCACGGCCTTGCCGGACGGGCCGCGGCACGCAAGCGCCGCGCCGGCGTCGTGGCCGGCGACGTGGTCGACGCCCTTAGCGACGCGTTGCCGCGATAAGCGCCGCGGCCAGATCCACAACGCGCTCGACGGCTTGCGTTCCCGAGAGGCCCGCGTACCGGTCGATGAGCGCGCTGCCGACGATCACTCCGTCGGCGTCCGCGACGCTGCGCACGTCCTCCGTCCGGCTTACGCCGAATCCGACGGCGAGCGGCTTCGACGTCCGCTCTCGCAATGCCGTAATTTGTGCGCGCAAAGGTGCGAAGTCGGGAGTCTTGCCCGCGCCGGTTACGCCCAAGCGCGAAACGACGTAAACGAATCCGCCGGCGGCTTCGGCGATCCGGCGCGCGCGTTCGGGCGGCGTCGAAGGCGCCACGAGCAGCGGCATTTCGCGCCCTTGCTCCGCCAGCGCCGCTCGCAGCTCTGCACTCTCCTCGAGTGCGAGGTCGGGAACGATCGCGCCGGCTACGCCTGCATCGGCAAGCGCGGCGGCGAAACGCTGCACGCCAAACTGGTAGACCGGATTATAATACGTGAAGAGCACGATCGGCGCAGAGTTGCCGCTGCACTGCTTGGCCAGCGCCAGCACGTCGGATAGACCGACGCGGTTGCCCAGCGCTCGCTGTGCGGCGGCGGCGATCGTCGGTCCGTCGGCCAGCGGATCGCTGTAGGGTACGCCCAGCTCGATCAGATCCGCGCCTTGCGCGCTCAACGCGCCGATCAACTGCGACGTCGTCGCTAGATCCGGGTCGCCCGCCATCAGGTACGGTATGAAGGCCAAGCGCCGCTGGCTGCGCGCGCGCTCGAAAACAGCCGTCAGCACCGGCCGATGTCTTTGTCGCCGCGTCCACTCAAGTTGACCAGGATCAGGTCGTCTTTCGAGCGCTCCGCGGCGAGTTTGCGTGCGAAGGCGATCGCGTGCGCACTCTCGAGCGCCGGTACGATGCCTTCGGATCGCGCAAAGCCTTTGAAGGCCTCGATCGCTTCTGCATCGGTGACGCTCGGGTACGTCGCACGTCCGCTCTCCTTGAAAAACGCGTGCTCGGGGCCGACCCCCGGATAATCGAGGCCCGCGCTGACCGAGTGCGTTTCGCGCACTTGACCCTGCGCGCTCTGCAGCAGATAAGAACGCGAGCCGTGAAGCACGCCGATGCTTCCCGCACCCAGCGAGGCGGCGTGGTGCTCGCTTTCAAGGCCTTCGCCGCCCGCTTCGACGCCCCACAGTTTGACCTGCGGATCGTCGACGAAACCGGAGAAGATTCCGATCGCGTTGCTGCCGCCGCCGACGCAAGCGACCACGTCGCTCGGCAGGCGTCCGTAGCGCGCGAGCGTTTGCCGGCGCGCCTCGACGCCGATCACCTTTTGCAGTTCCCGCACCATATACGGGTACGGATGCGCGCCGACGACGCTGCCGATAACGTAAAACGTGTCCCCGGCGCGAGCTGCCCAGACGCGAAAGGCTTCGTTGGTTGCATCTTTGAGCGTCTGCGTTCCGCTCTCCACGCAGTGAACGTCTGCGCCGAGCAAGCGCATAACGTACACGTTGAGCGCTTGGCGCTCGATATCGCGCGCGCCCATATAAACATCTACGGGCAGGCCGAACTTCGCGCCGACCGTCGCAGTCGCGACCCCGTGCTGGCCTGCGCCGGTTTCCGCGAGCAGCCGGCGCTTGCCCATCCGCCGCGCGAGCAGGGCCTGACCCACGGTATTGTTGATCTTGTGCGCGCCCGTGTGATTGGTGTCTTCGCGCTTCATTAGCAGCGGAACGGGCGAGAGATCGGCCACGTAGCGCTCGCAGCGATACATCGGCGAGGGACGTCCGACAAAATCGCGCAAGACCGCGTGGTATTCGTCCCAAAAGGTGGGATCGTCGAAAGCCTCGTTCACGGCGCTATCCAGCTCGTCGAGGGCGGCGATCAATACTTCAGGGACGAACCGTCCGCCGAATTTGCCGAAGTACCCGCGCGAGTCGGGCTTCATTTCGCTTCGCGAACCGCTCGCACGAAATCGCGCATCTTCTGTGGATCCTTCCGGCCGCCGGTCTCGATTCCGTTACGCACGTCGACGCCGAACGGGTGGGCGCGCTCGACGCACTGTGCAACGTTCTCGGCGCTCAAGCCGCCCGCGATCACCACGCGCCGTTTGGCCGCGATTGCCACGACCTGTTTCCAGTCAAAGGTCTGCCCGGTACCCCCAGCCATACCGTCGTGCCGGGCATCGAAGAGGACCAGCGCCTCGGGATAGCGTTCGCATCGCTCGTCGACTAGAATCGCGCGGTCGTCGACGTGGATCGCCTTGATAGCGCGGTCGCCGTACCGCCCGACAAAATCGGGGGTTTCCTCGCCCGAAAACTGCAGCAACGCGGCCGGGAAAAGTTCGAGGACGCTCTCGACCTCGCCGCGCTCCGGGTTTACGAAAACGGCGACGGGCGAGATTCCGGCCGGCGTCCGGCGCGCGATCTCCTCTGCCGCGTCGAAGCCGATGCGCCGCGGCGACGGCGCAAAGATCATTCCGAACGCGTCGGCGCCGGCTTCGTGCGACATCGCCACGTCGGCAAGCGAAGTGCAGCCGCAGAACTTGATCCAGGCGTCAGGCACGCGATCCGACATCCTTCGCGCGTTCGAACGTACGCCACGCGGCGCCGCTGCGCAGCACCTCGCGCGACCGCTCGAATGCCGCGGGCAGCTCGCTCTCGGCGCCGGCGACCGCCAACACGACGGCCGCGTTGAGCGCGACGACGTCGGCCGCCGCACTCGCAGCTCCCTGCAGTATCTCGACGAAGGCAGTGCGGCAAAGCTCGACCGAACCGCCGACCGGAGTGCTCAGCGGGGCGGTTATTCCGAAGGCGCTCGGCTCGATCTGCCACAGCCGCGAGCCGTTTTCGTCGAAGGAATAGATCGCCGTCGGTGCGTCGCCGGCGACCTCGTCGATTCCGCTTGCGCCGTGTACGACGGCGCCGCGCACCACGCCGAGGGCTCGCAGCGCCGGGCCGAGCCGTTCGACGAGCTCTTCACGCGCGACGCCGACGACCAGATGCGTCGCACTCGCCGGATTGGTCAGCGGGCCGAGCAGATTGAAGATCGTCCGTACCCCAAGCTCGCGGCGAATCGCCGCGGCGATGCGCATCGCGGGATGGTAGCGCGACGCGAACATAAACGTGAAGCCCGATTCTCGCAGCATCCGCGCCGCCACCTCCGGCGCAACTTCGATCGGAAAGCCGGCCGATTCGAGAACGTCGGCGCTCCCGCACGCGCTCGAGGCAGCGCGATTGCCGTGCTTGGCAACCGGAATTCCCGTGGCCGCAACGACGAGCGCCGCCATCGTGGAGATGTTGAGGGTATTGGCATGATCGCCGCCCGTTCCGACGACGTCGACGACCATCGGCAGGCCGTGCTCGACGTGCAGGCTGCGCTCGCGCATCGCCCGAGCCGCACCCACGATCTCGTCGACGCTCTCACCTTTGTATGCCAGTGCCGTCAACACCGCTGCGGATTGCGCCGCAGTGTAGGTTCCGTCCATCACCTCGCCGACGAAGGAGGCCGCCTCGTCGGCCGAGAGATTCTGGCCGCCGAGCAGGCGGCGCAGCAACGGGGGAAAGCCGGTCATCGCGACAAGGGTTGGCGAAAGAAGTTTTCGACGATCGCTTCGCCGCTCTCGCTGAGCACCGATTCGGGGTGGAATTGAACGCCGTGGACGGGCAGGCCGCGATGCGCGACGCCTTGCACGACGCCGTCCTCGCTGCGCGCGTTGACGCGCAGCACGCCGGGAATCGTCGAGGGCTCGAGACAGAGCGAATGATAGCGGGTCGCGACCAGCGGCGAAGCAAGGCCGGCGAAGAGGCCGCTGCCGTCGTGCGCGATCTGCGAGGTTTTGCCGTGCATCAACCGCGGAGCGTGCGTTACGGTCGCGCCGAGCGCCTCGCCGATCGCCTGCAGTCCCAAGCAGACGCCGAGCACCGGCATCTTGCGCTCGATCGCCGCACGCAGCACGGCCATCATCTTTGGCGCGTGCTCCGGCCGCCCGGGACCGGGCCCGACGACCAGCGCGTCGTAGCGTTCGAGCAGTTCGCGCGTCAAGTGAGAATCGTCGTTCAGCACGACGTCGGGGGACGCGTTGCGCGACGCCAGCAGGTGCACGACGTTGTAGCTGAAGCTGTCGTAGTTATCGACGAACAGCACCCGCCGCGCCGTCACGGCCCGGCCCCCAGCACGGCGCGCGCGATACGAGTCTTGTGCAGGATCTCGTCGTATTCGGCCACTGGATCGGAATCGGCGACGATGCCCGCGGAGGCTTGCCACCAGGCGTGTCCGTTCTGCACGTGGATGCTGCGCAGCGTGATGCACGAGTCGAAGTCGCCGCCGAACGACCACCGCCCGATGCTTCCGGAGTAGAAGCCTCGCGTTACCGGCTCCCGCGCGTCGATGAGCTGCATGGCGCGCACCTTCGGCGTCCCGGTCACCGTGCCCGCGGGAAAGCCGGCCCGAAAGAGGTCGAGCGCGTCGCGATCCGCTCGCAGCCGCCCGACGACGCTCGAAACGATGTGCATGACGTGGCTGTAGCGTTCGATCTGCAAGAGCTCGTCGACGCTCACGCTGCCGTACTCGCAGACCGAGCCGAGGTCGTTGCGGCCGAGGTCGACGAGCATCACGTGTTCGGCGCGCT
This sequence comes from Candidatus Cybelea sp., assembly GCA_036489315.1. Lineage (NCBI taxonomy): Bacteria > Bacillati > Vulcanimicrobiota > Vulcanimicrobiia > Vulcanimicrobiales > Vulcanimicrobiaceae > Candidatus Cybelea > Candidatus Cybelea sp. The sequence continues at coordinate 38,127 of DASXFZ010000058.1, read as the reverse complement.
CCTTTTCGTTGGAGAGCAGGTCGAGCGCAATCCGGGCGTCTTCTTCGTCGTTACTCCCTCGCGTCCGGGTTCCGGCGAGCGGACGCAGACGCGCTCTACGCCCTTCCAGCCGAACCAGAAATTCCGGCGAGGCGCCGAGCAGCTGGCCGAACGGCGTGTCGACGTAGAACATATACGGTGACGGGTTCTCTCTGCGCAACGCCCGGTAGAGGTCGAACGCCTCGCCTTCGAGTTCGGCGTTGAAGCGGATGCCCAGCTGCAGCTGATAGACGTCGCCCTCGAAGATCAGGTTCTTCACGCCGCCGGCGAGCTCGAGGTAACGTGCGCGGTCGAGCGACTGCGCGATCGCCCCGTGCGCCCGCACCGGCTGCGGAAAGAGCGGGCGCGCGGCCAACAAACGTTCGACGTAGCCGTCGATCCGGCGCTCGAGCCGCTGCGCATCGCCGCCGCTCGTCCAGATCGTGAGCGAGTCGGTAAAGTGATCGAAGATCAGCCACGTCGCGGGAATTGCGACGAATGCTGCCGGCATCACCGGGTCGGAAGGCGTTCTCGCGGGCAGCCGCGCGTCGGGACGGGCGGCCTCGTACGAGAAGGCCAGGAGCGCTCCGCCGAGCGCGCCGCGCTCCGACTCGATCCGGTGTTCGGCGAAGAACTCGCGGACGCGCGGGTAGAGCTGCGCATCCGCGGCGAACTCGGCGGCGTCGCAGTAGTCGATTCCGATAAAGGAGTAGCGCGAGATGCGCCCTCCGCTCTCGACGCTTTCGAGCAGGCATGACGCCAGCGGGTTCGCCAGTGCGCGATAGGCGCCGATCGGGGTTAGTACGTCGGACGGGAGAACGCGCACGGCAACGCCGGTGCGCGTCGTGCGCGTCATTTTTTCAACAGCTTTCGCAGGCCGGCTTCATCGAGAATCGCGATTCCCAGCTGCTCTGCCTTGCTCAGCTTGCTTCCCGCTTCGCTGCCCGCGACCACGTAGTCGGTCTTCTTGCTGACGGAGCCGCTGACTTTGCCGCCGGCACCGGCGATGAGCTCCGTCGCCTCCTCCCGGGTCAGCGTCGGCAGCGTCCCGGTCAGCACGAGCGTTTTGCCGCGCAGCGTCCCGTCGGCGCGAACGCGCTTCGGCGCATCCATAACGACCCCAGCCGCGCGCAGCCGTTCGATCATTTCGAGATTCGGCGCCTGCTTGAAGAAGAGCGCGACGCTGCGCGCCACCTCCGGGCCGATGCCTTCGCTGCGCTGCAGTTCGTCTTCACTCGATTCGGCGATCCGATCGATCGTACCAAAGTCGGAAGCGAGAATCTGCGCCGTCTGCGTGCCGACGAAACGGATGCCGAGGCCGTAGAGCAGCCGCGCCAAGCCGCGCCGCTTCGAGGAGTTGACGTTACGCAACAAATTTTCGATGCTCTTGCGCCCGAGTCGAGGAACGCAAGCGAGAGAAGTTTCGTTCAGGTTATAGGTATCGGCGATGTTGCGCACCAGCTTGAGCTCGGTCAACTGCTGCGCCAGGACGTCGCCGATGCCCTCAATATCCATCGCGCCGCGCGATGCAAAATGGCGCAAACGCTCGTAAACCTGCGCCGGACAGGCGGCGTTCGTACATCGCGACATCGCCTCGTCTTCAGGATGGTCGACGTCGGCGCCGCAGATCGGACACCGGTCCGGCATTTTGAATCGGCGTTCGCGCCCCGTTCGCTCGGAGAGCACCGGCCCAACGACGCGAGGAATGACGTCGCCGGCGCGCGTCACCAGCACCGTATCTCCGATCCGAATGTCGTTACTTTTGATGTACTCGATGTTGTGCAGCGTTGCGCTCTTCACCGTGACGCCCCCGATCTGCACGGGTGCCAGGACCGCGCTCGGATTGAGCGTTCCGGTCCGCCCTACCGTAACCGCAACGTCCAACAGTCGCGTGCGACCTTCGCGGGGCTTGAATTTGAAGGCGATCGCCCAGCGCGGATCGCGCGCGACGACGCCCAAACGCTCCTGGAGCACAAACTCGTCAACTTTGATGACGACGCCGTCGATCTCATAGTCGAGGCTGTCGCGCCGCTCTTCCCAATCGCGACAGTAGGTAACGACCTCTTCGAGCGTTTTCGCGAGTGCGACATTGGGGTTGACGGGGAAACCCAGAGCACGCAGCCGCTCCAGCGCCTCCCACTGCGTATGCACGGCCGCCGCGCCGCCCTGTTCGACGGCGAGCTGATAGGCAAAGAAGGAGAGCCGCCGCGCGGCCGTCAGCGCCGGGTCGAGCTGCCGGATGCCGCCTGAAGCCGCGTTGCGGGGATTCGCAAACGCCGCCAGGCTCTGGCGCTCGCGATCCGCGTTGAGCCGCTCGAAGTCGCTCTTTCGCAGGTAGACTTCGCCCCGCGCTTCGACGAACGCCGGCACCGCTCGTGCGGCCGCGCGTAAACGCAGCGGAATCGTCTTCACCGTGCGCAAGCTCGCGGTGACGTCCTCGCCGGTGCGTCCGTCGCCGCGGGTTCCCCCGCGCACGAACGAGCCGTCTCGGTAGTCCAGCGCCACGGCGAGGCCGTCGATTTTGAGTTCGCAGACATACGCAACGCCGGTTCCGGCGATTTTGCGCGCTCGTTCGTCGAACGCGCGCAGCTCGTCGATGGTGACGGCGTTGGCCAGACTGAGCATCGGCCGCGCGTGCTCGTACGGTGCAAACCGCGCCGAGGCGGCCGCTCCGACGCGCTGCGTGGGCGAGTCCGGCGTCTGCAGCTCGGGATGCTGCTGCTCGAGCTCGACCAGCTCGCGCAGCAACGCGTCGAACTCCGCGTCGGTAATCTGCGGGTCGTCCAGGGCGTAGTAGTTGTAGTTCGCCTCCTCGATCTGCGAGCGCAGGGCGTCGGCGCGAGCCGCCGCGCGAGCAGCGGAGCGGGTCACTAGCGGCCTAGGCTTCCACGGCAACCCGGCCGGTTTCGGCGAGATCGCGAAGGGTGAAGAGATTCTCTTGCTCGAGACGCTCCAGCTCGGCCGCATCGAGTTGATGGTGCCCGACGGCACGCTGGTCGCGCAGTACCGGGACCAGGTATTCTCCGGTAAAGGAAGCTTCGTTCTGCGCAACCTCTTCGGGAGTGCCGGTCGCGACGATCGTACCGCCGCGATCTCCGCCTTCCGGGCCGAGATCGATCAGGTAGTCGGCGGTCTTGATCACGTCGAGGTTGTGCTCGATCACGAGCACCGTGTTGCCGAGCTCGACCAAACGCTCGAGGACGTCGAGCAGCTTGTGAATGTCGGCAAAGTGCAGCCCGGTCGTCGGCTCGTCGAGGACGTAGAAGGTGCGTCCGGTGGAGCGCCGTGAGAGCTCGGTCGCGAGCTTTACGCGCTGCGCCTCTCCGCCCGAGAGCGTCGTCGCCGGCTGGCCCATCTTGATGTAGCCGAGTCCCACGTCGCAGATCGTCCGCAGCTTGTTGTGGATGCGCGGAATCGCCGCGAAGAAGTCGTTGGCCTCGTCGACTCGCATTTCGAGTACGTCGGAGATCGTTTTGCCCTTGTACTTGACCTCTAGCGTCTGCGCGTTGTAGCGCCGCCCTTTGCAGACCTCGCACGGCACGTAGACGTCGGGGAGAAAGTGCATCTCGATCTTGATGATGCCGTCGCCTTCGCAAGCCTCGCAGCGGCCGCCCTTGACGTTGAATGAGAAACGTCCCGGGGTGTAGCCGCGCATTCGCGCCTCGGGAACGAGCGCGAAGAGCTGCCGAATGTAATCGAAGGTGCCGGTGTAGGTGGCCGGATTACTGCGCGGCGTCCGCCCGATCGGCGACTGATCGATCACGACCATCTTGTCGAGCTGACCCGCGCCTTTGACCGTGCCGTACGTTCCGCCCGGCGGCTGCCGGTGCAAGTGCTGATTGAGTGCGCGTACAAGCACTTCATTCACGAGCGTCGACTTGCCGCTGCCGCTCACGCCCGTCACCGCCGCAAAGACCCCGATCGGAAAGGCGACGTCGACGCCGCGCAAATTATTCGCTTTGGCGTTGCGAACTTCGAGCCAGCCGCGCGCCTTGCGGCGGCGGCGCGGAATCGGAATGAATTTGCGGCCCGAGAGATAGGCTCCGGTCTCCGACTTGGGGTTCGCAATGACGTCGTCGAGCGATCCCGCGGTGAGGATCTCGCCGCCCTCGGCGCCCGCGCCGGGCCCGATGTCCACGACTACGTCCGCCATCCGCATCGTGTCTTCGTCGTGCTCGATCACGATCAGCGTATTGCCGAGGTCGCGCAGCGTCCGCAGCGTCGCGAGAAGCCGGTCGTTGTCGCGCTGATGGAGCCCGATCGAGGGCTCGTCGAGAATATAGAGCACGCCGACGAGCGCGCTGCCGATCTGCGTGGCCAGCCGGATGCGCTGCGACTCTCCGCCGGCAAGCGTCGTAGCCGAGCGCGAGAGGGTCAGATAGTTCAAGCCGACGTTGGTCAGAAAACCCAAGCGCGCCCGAATCTCTTTGACGATCTGATGCGCGATCTGCTCCTGCCGCGGGCTGAGCGCCAACTCGCGAAAAAACAGCTCGAGCTGCTCGATCGACATCCGCGTCAGCGCGTCGACGTTGCGTTCGCCCAGGGTGACCGCCAGCGCTTCGGGCTTGAGGCGCGCGCCCTTGCAGGCCGGGCAGACCGAGGCCGACATGAACTTCTCGATCTCTTCCTTCACGTAGTCGCTCGACGTTTCGCTGTACCGGCGCTGCAAATTGTTGACCACGCCTTCGAATGAAGAGCGATACTCCCACGTCTTTCCGCCGCGCGAGGTGTACGCGAAGTTCTGCTCGCGATCGGTTCCATACAGAATAACGTCGAGGATTTCGTCGGAAAGCTGATCGATCGGGGTCGTCGTCTTGACGCGATGGCTCTTGAGAACTCGCTCGAGCTGCTGCATGTAGTACGGATTCATCGAAGGGTATCGCCCGCCGCCGAGCGCGCGGCTCCAAGGCACGACCGCGCCTTCCGCGATCGACTTGCTGCGGTCGGGAATTACTTTCCACGGATCGATCTCGATCTTCTCGCCGAGTCCGGTGCACGCCGCGCACGCGCCGTACGGCGAGTTGAACGAGAACAGGCGCGGCGCGAGCTCTTCGAACGAGAGCCCGCAATACACGCACGCGAAGGCTTCGCTAAACGTAAGCTCCCTCTCGGGCTGCCCCGAGCCTGTCGAAGCGAGCACCGTGACGATGCCGTTGGAGAGCCTCAGCGTCGTTTCTACCGAATCGGCGAGCCGCTTGCGAATCTCGGGCTTGCGGACGAGCCGATCGACGACGACCTCGATCGTGTGTTTGCGCTTCTTGTCGAGGACGATCTTCGACGAAAGCTCTTTGGTATCGCCGTCGACGCGTACGCGCGTGAAGCCCTCCTTCGCGATCTCCTCGAAAAGCTTCGTGTACTCGCCCTTACGCCCGCGCACCATCGGCGCGAGCAGCACCATCCGCGTGCCTTCGGGCAGCTCCATGATCGAGTCGACGATCTGCTCGCTCGACTGCGTGCTGATCTCTCGCCCGCACTGATAGCAGTGCGGCGTTCCGATACGCGCGTAGAGCAGGCGCAGATAGTCGTAGATCTCCGTCACCGTTCCGACCGTCGAACGTGGATTGCGGGACGTCGATTTTTGGTCGATCGAGATCGCCGGGGAGAGCCCCTCGATGTAGTCGACGTCGGGCTTCTCCATCTGGCCGAGAAACTGCCGAGCGTACGACGAGAGCGACTCGACGTAGCGTCGCTGCCCTTCGGCGTAGACGGTATCGAAGGCAAGCGAGGATTTGCCAGAGCCCGAGAGCCCGGTTACCACGATCAAACGATTGCGCGGCAGCACCAGGTCGACGTTCTTGAGGTTGTGCTCCCGCGCGCCCTTAATGACGATGGAGTCTAAAGACACGTTATCTACCAGACACTGCCGGAGAGCAGAAGTATGCGGCCAACGTCGCCGATCGTACTGCAGGTTGCGTCGGCCGGCCGCGCACCCGCAGGAAGCTCCTCGTCGCGCACGTTGAGCCAAACGGTAAAGAGCCCGGCCTCGAGGGCGCCGCGAATATCCCGGTCGTAGCGATCGCCGACCATCGCCGAGTGCGCCGGCGCCCCACCGAGCGTTCGGCAGGCGTGGGCGAACAGGAGCGGGTCGGGCTTGATCATGCCGACTTCGTCGGCGAGGAAGATCGCGTCGAAGAATTCGCTGATGCGAAGCAGCGCAATCTTCTCGCGATGAGTCTCCGAGAGACCGTTGGTCACGATCCCGAGCTTCATGCCGCGCTCGCGCAGCGCTTTTAAGAGTTCGACGGCGCCCGGAAAGAGCGTGTAGTACTTCGAGCGATAGGCGTTGTACCGCTCGGCGCTTTGTTCGGCGACCTCGGGGCTCGCGACGCCGACGCTTTCGAGGGCATTCTGCCACATGCTCGCGCGAACGCGCGAGAGCTTGACCTTCAGATCCGCCGGCGAGAGGCGCTGCCAAAATCCCTCTGCCTCGGCGACGTACGCCGCCTTGAGCGCGAGCGCGTCGACGCCGTGCTCGGCCGCAACCTCGCGGGCTACCTCCTCGGCGGCGCTTTGATAGGCAAACGTATCGTCGTGCAGCGTATCGTCGAGGTCGAACAGCACGAGATCGATGCGTCGCATATCGTGAAGCGGTTTCCTATTTACGGCGGCGTGAGCTTTAGGCCGGCGATCTTTCCCTGCTTGTCGACGACGTCGAGCAGCTGCAGTTTCGTGCCGTCTTTGAAGGTCAGCAAGTACACGGCATACGTCAGGTCGCCCTGCAGCCCGGCGTTCTGCTGGTCGAACGTAACGGGCGCACCGAGACTTCCGATGCTGCCCTTGAGCGCGGACAGCTTGTCATCGGTCAGCGCCGAACTCATCGTGGGTTCGAGCAGCGAGCGGTCGACCGTTCCGCCTTGCAACTGGGTGAAGATCGACTTTGCCTGGGCGATCATTGCTGGATTGGGCGTCGGGGTCGGCGCCGCGCTCGCGGGTTGGCTCATGGGCGGCGGCGGTGGCGGCGGCGCGACCGGGCCGTTGCCCGGCTGGCCGACAGGCGCGGAGCCGGGAGGTGTGTGAGCGGCGGCAATGGTGCCCGCTAAAAGGACGAGGAGACTAAGCGGTGAGCGTATCATGGTGAGCTCCTTTTTTTTTATTGGATGTAAGGCAGGCGTTCCGCGAGGAAGCTCCAGCCCTCCGACGAGACCATGACCGAGCCTGAGAAGGGTCCGGCGAACTCGGCGACGACGACGAAAAGTATCGCGATGAGGCCGACGAGGATTGCGGTCATCAAGAGCTGAGCGGGCCGGTTCTCGACGCCGAATATATAGCAGAAAGAGACCATCGCGAGCGCCCCCGCGACCAGCGCGAACCACAATATGCCTGGGACCGCCGGCTCTGCGCGTACTAAGCGCTGGCGCCTGGCATCGAAGAGACGCTGTTCGTTGCCGATCGAGGCTTGCTGAGCATTATACCCGCGCTGGTCGCGCGGCGAGTACGTATTTACGGCATATGCCGCATCCTCGATCAGCTTCGAGCCCGTATCGGGGACGACTTGGTTGCGCCCCATCGCGGGCCACTCGATCGCAATCACGGTCTGCGCGTACTTCGTCAGATCGGTCCTAATCCGCGTGCGGAGCGTATCCGGAAATCCGTCCACGACGTGATACAGGTCGCCGGCGGCATCGACTTCCTCTTGGACGTTGGCAATCGTCCCATCGTACTTTTCCCAAACTACCACGACGACGAACCCCAGCAGGACCGCATAGAGCACGCCGACGGCTGAAAAGAGGTAGCCGGCCACGTCGTTGTGACGCCGTAAGACTTCGCTCTTGAGGAGGCGCTGCAGGGCTGCGTGAACGCCGACGAAGCAGGCGACGACGATGACGATGACCGCGAGCTCCCCGAGTGCTTCGGGAATGTTGAGGATGGTACGAGTCAAAACCGTCAAGCTGAGAGGAACCTCCGATCGACCAGAGGCTCCCTTAATTACCGACGAGTTCGGCCAAGGCCTTGTCGAAGATCTTCGGAGCCTTGCCGCCGAAGAGGACTCCTTCGTTTCCGCCGATCTGCTTGCGCAACTCGATCAGCTCGTCGCGCAGAGCGGCCGCCTTCTCGAACTCTAGGCTCGCGGCGGCTTCGCGCATTTTTCGTTCCAAGTCCCGTGACATCTTGAGTGCGACGTCGCGCGGAACTTTGTCCAGCTTGAGCTTGGCGGCATCCTCACGGGTCGCGCCGATCATGCTGAGGATGTCGTGGATCTCCTTTCGCACCGACTTCGGCTCGATCCCGTGCTCGCTATTGTAGGCCACCTGCATCTCTCGCCGCCGGCGCGTTTCGCCGATCGCGCGCGCCATCGACTCGGTAACGACGTCGGCGTACATGATCACCTTGCCCTCGACGTTGCGCGAGGCGCGGCCGATCGTTTGAATGAGCGACGTACCGCTTCGAAGGTACCCCTCTTTATCGGCGTCGAGGATACCGACGAGCGAGACTTCCGGCAAATCCAGACCTTCGCGCAGCAGATTGATGCCGACGAGCACGTCGAAGACGCCGGCTCGCAGGTCGCGCAGAATCGCGACGCGCTCGAGCGTGTCGACCTCGCTGTGAAGGTAGCGGACGCGCAGTCCATTCTCGATGAGGAAGTCGGTAAGGTCCTCGGCCATCTTCTTTGTCAGCGTCGTTACCAGCACGCGCTCCTGACGAGCCGCCCGCAGGTGGATCTCTTCCATTAAGTCGTCGACTTGATTGCGGGTCGGGCGCACCTCGACTTCGGGATCGACCAGGCCCGTCGGGCGAATGATCATCTCGACGACCTGGCTGCTGTGCCCGATTTCATAGGTTCCCGGCGTCGCCGAAACGTAGACGGCCTGCACGATGTGATCGTCGAATTCCGCGTATGTGAGCGGCCGATTGTCGAGCGCACTGGGCAGCCGGAATCCGTGCTCGACCAAAACCTCCTTACGCGACCGGTCGCCGGCAAACATCCCGTGGACCTGCGGCAGCGTCACGTGCGATTCGTCGACGAAGAGCAGCCAGTCTTTCGGGAAAAAGTCGATCAAGCACCAGGGAGTCGAGCCGGCCTCGCGCCCGGTGAGGTGACGCGAGTAGTTCTCGATTCCGTTGCAGTACCCGACCTCGCGCAGCATGTCGAGGTCGTAGCGGGTGCGCATCTCGAGGCGCTGCGCCTCCAAAAGCCTGCCGTGCCGCTTGAAGTAGGCCAGACGCTCGTCGAGCTCTGTTTCGATCGACCCGATCGCGCGCTGAAGCTTCTCTTCAGGCGTTATGAAGTGCTTTGCGGGGAAAATCAGCACCTCGTCTTTACTCTCGAGATACTCTCCCGTAAGCAGGTTGACGACGTTGATCGACTCGATCTCATCGCCGAAGAAGCCGATGCGATGAACCAGCTCTTCGTCGACGCCGACGAACTCGAGGGTATCCCCGCGCACGCGAAACGTCCCGCGCACGAGATTGATGTCGTTGCGCCGGTACTGCATATCCACGAGCTTTCTCAAGAAAGCATCGCGGTCGATTTCCTCCCCGACCCGGATGCGTGCGGACATCTCCACGTAATCCGAGGGCGAGCCCAGGCCGAAGATGCACGAGACCGAGGCCACGATCAGCGTATCCCGCCGGGTCAGCAGCGATTGCGTCGCCGAGTGGCGCAGACGTTCGATCTCGTCGTTGATCGAGCTATCCTTCTCGATATAGGTATCGGTCGAGGGGACGTACGCCTCGGGTTGATAGTAGTCGAAGTACGAAACGAAGTACTCTACGGCGTTCTTCGGAAAGAACTCGCGAAACTCGGCGCAGAGCTGGGCGGCGAGCGTCTTATTGTGGCAGAGCACGAGCGTCGGTTTCTGCACGAGCTCGATCGTGCGCGCCATCGCCATCGTCTTGCCGCTGCCGGTCACCCCGAGGAGGGTCTGCGTGCGGTCACCGCGCACGAGCCCCTGCGCCAGGGAGTCGGTCGCCTTGGGTTGGTCGCCGGCCAGCGAGAAGGGTGAAACGAGCGTGAATTCTTGAGCCACTGCGATAGCTCAAACCGCCTTCGAGGGCGGAACGATTCACTGGGCGAACGTCCCCTTCGTGCAGAATCCGCTTCTGTTCTGTGGGAACTCCAATCCACAGCTGGCCGAAGAGATCGCCAAGCGGCTACGGCTGCACGTCGGTAAGGCGCTGGTCTCCGAGTTCAGAAACGAAGAGACTCGGGTCGAGATCGGCGAGAACGTTCGCGGGTCCGAGGTTTTCGTCGTCCAGTCGATCTGCAAATCGCCCAACGGCAAGGGCGTCAACGACGCGCTGATGGAGCTGCTGCTGATGGTCGATGCGCTGCGCCGAGCCTCAGCCGCCCGGATCACCGCCGTGATTCCCTACTACGGGTACGCAAAGCAAGACAAAAAAACCAAAGGACGGGAGCCGATCTCGGCCAAGGTCGTCGCAAACTTGCTGAAGGTGACCGGCGCCCGCCGGATCGTCACGATGGATCTGCACGCCGCTCAGATTCAGGGTTTCTTCGACATACCGGTCGATAACCTGATGGCGATGCCCGTGCTCTGCAACTACCTCAAAAAAGAAGGCCTTTGCGACGACAAGATCGTCATCGTCTCCCCCGACGCCGGCGGCGTGCACCGGGCCGAGCTCTTTGCAAAGCGGCTCAATAGTTCGCTGGCGATCGTCTTTAAGCGTCGCCCGGAGCCAGATATCGCCGAGGTCACCGATATCGTCGGCGACGTTTCCGGCAAGGTCGCGGTCGTCGTCGACGATATGATCTCGACCGGCGGCACGCTGGCTAAGGCGGCTGGAGCGATCAAAGCGAGGGGTGCGACCAAAGTATATACCGTCGCCTCGCACGGCATCTTCGCCGGGGAAGCGGTCGAGCAGCTCGAGCAGTCGGAGATCGAACGGGTGCTCTTTACGAACACGATCCCCTTCTCCAAAGGAACGAATCACCCGAAGTTCGTGCAGCTCTCGATCGCGCAGGTCTTTGCCGACGCAATCAACCGAATCATCACCAATCGCTCGGTCTCGGAGCTCTTTGCAGGCGACGAAACCGTCAGTACCGTTGCGCCGCCGGCACCAGAGGCCGTCGGCGTATTCTAAGAAGGACATCGTGGCTAGCAAAGACCTGACACTCTCCATCGAGCCCCGCTCGAAACTCGGTACGACGGGGGCCCACGCGCTGCGCTCGCACGGCAAGATCCCAGCCGTCGTCTACGGCCATGGAAGCGTTCCCGATCACATCGCCCTAGACGCCCGCGCGTTCGGCGAACTGCTTCACCAAAGCGGCCGCAACGCGATCATCACGCTGGTCGATGGAAGCAAAAAACAGACCGCGATGGTCCGCGTCGTACAGACCCACCCGGTAACCAGACGCATCGTTCACGCCGACCTGCAGCGAGTCTCGGCGGACGAGACGATCGGCGCGAAGCTCGGTATCGTGACCGTCGGCGTCGCCGACGGCGTCAAGAACATGGGCGGCGTCATGGACGTTATCGTCCACGAGATCGAGATCGAAGGGCCGGCCAACAAGATACCCGAGCATCTCGAGGTCGACGTAACGCCGCTCGGTATCCACGAGCACGTCACCGCCGGCGACATCGCGCTCCCGCCGGGCTTCAAACTGCTGACCGCCCCCGAGACCGTGATCGTCTCGATCGAGCCCTCGCGCACCGCGCAGGATCTCGAAGAAGCGGCGAGCCCGTCGGAAGAAGTTCAGCCGGAAGTCATCGGCGCCGAGCCCACGCCGGCCGAGGGGCAATAGCTGGCCGAGGGAGCACCGAGGCTGGTCGTCGGCCTCGGCAATCCGGGCCCCGAGTACGCCGCCACCCGCCACAACGTCGGCTTCGTCGTCGTCGACGAGTTGGCGCGTCGGTACGGCATCACGGCCTGGAAGAAGAAAGACGCCGCGCAGCAAGCCTTCGATTCGGCGCGCCGCCTCGTCTTCGTCAAGCCCACCTCGTTCATGAATCTCAGCGGGACCCCCGTGCGGCTGATCTCGTCGTGGTATCGCACGCCCCCCAGCGGCGTTCTGGTCGTCAGCGACGACATGGATCTGCCGTTCGGCAAGCTGCGGATGCGCGCCAGCGGCGGCCACGGCGGCCACAACGGGCTGCGTTCGGTCATCGCGACCATCGGTGAGGGATTCCCGCGCCTGCGAATCGGGGTGGGGCGTCCGGAGTTCGACAGCATCGACCACGTTCTCGGGCGATTCAACGAAGCAGAGCGAGGCGTTCTCCGCGGAATCGTCGCCGCCGCGGTCGAGGCGACTGCGTTATGGCTCGACGAGGGGATCGAGCCGGCGATGCGGTTTGCGAATACGTGGGCCCCGCCGGGGGCTCAAGGGCAGCCCGACGGCACGTGATTGATCGCCGCAACGCGCGCGCCCGTTCCTGGTGAGGTATAGAGGAAGAGTGCGGCGGTCAGCTCGGGGCAGACCTCTTCCATGTGCTGATCGGTAGCGCGCACGAGCGCCCGCACCGCATCGGCCGGATCGCCGGTAAGCGCCACCGCCGAGCGATCCGCGGAAAACTCATACGACCGCAGCGCGGCGTTACGGACCGGAATCGCGGCGATGTATACCAGCGCGAGCAGCGACCCGACGATCGCCAGCCGTGAAAGCGGATCGTCGTCCCGCCGGAAGCGAATGCGATCGGCCAGCACGACGGCGATAGCCGAAAAGACGATGACGATACCCCCTTCGATCAAAGCAATCGAGAGAAAATCGTGGTGCGCGACCTGCTCGATCTGGACGGCGACTTCGTAGGCGACCTCGGCCGGGGTGCCGCCGGCGATCAGCTTGTCGGTCAGCAAGATCGTGCGCGCGGAGCCGAAGCCCGCAACCGCGGCATCGCCGATCGGGGAGTTGCGGATGTGCGCGACCTCCACCGGTACTCCGGGGAAACCGGCGCTCACGAGGACGGCGTGCGTTCGCTGCGCGAGCGGACCGGAGAGCGCTACGACGCGCGCTCCGGTTAAGGCGAGATACGGCGCGGCATAGGACCACACGACGCAGCCGGCGAGGATTCCGACGATTGTGTAAACGTACCACTGATGCGTTCGTTGCACCCAACCGAGAACGATCGCTGCGATCAACCCGGCGATCAGCATGCCGAGCAGCGTGTGAATCGTCCAAGAGACGACCCACCATCGCGTCAGCTCGAGATCGATCTGCATCGTTCGTGCAACTCGATAGAGGTAAAATGCCGGTAGAAACGAGGCGATGCGCGCGACGAGCGCGAGCGACGCGCCGAAGGAGAATCGCAAGATCCATTCGGATCGCATCCGCCGGCGCAGCCAATCGCGCAACCTGGCTGCGCCGCCGGAGCTCCACAAATAAAAGAGCGCGGCCGACTGGCACAAGAGGATGAGGATCCAGCCGGGCAGCGTCCAATGCGCACGCCGAAGCGCGGCGTCCTGACGCGCCGGGTCGACGAGCATCGTTGCCGGCTGCGTCAGGAGGACTTCGTTGGAGAGCGAGTCGACGCGAACGTCCAACGCATTGGGACGTACGCCGGAGGCCGCGCCGGCGGACGCCGGCACCGCCAATAGGGCCGCGGCAAAGAGCAAGCCGCAAAGTATGCGCACGTTACTTCTTGGGCAGAGGCCGCGCCGGGTTCCCGGCAACGCGCTCGCCATCCGGAACGTCCCTGGTCACGACCGATCCGGCACCGGTAAGGGCGCCATCCCCGACTCGAACTGGGGCGACCAGCGAGGTGTTCGATCCGATCGCGACGTTGCGCCCGACGATCGTGGCGTGCTTTTGCTTTCCGTCGAAGTTGCAGGTGATCGTGCCGGCGCCGACGTTCGTCTCCTCGCCGATGGTCGCGTCACCCAAATACGTCAGGTGGCTTACCTTGACACGGCGCGCTAAGTCCGACTTCTTGATCTCGACGAAGTTCCCGACATGAACGTTGTTTGCCAGCCGCGCTTCGCTGCGCAAATGCGCGAACGGACCGATCGCAGCGTCGTTGCCGACGGTCGAATCCGTAATCACGCTCTCGCGCACGGTGACGCGCTCGCCAAGACGCGCGTTCGAGAGCCGGCTGTTCGGGCCGATCACGCAGGCACGGCCGGCAATCGAAAGGCGAGCGATCGTGGTGTTCGGATAGATCACGGTATCGCTGCCGATCTCGAGCTCGGGTTCGAGATAGGTCGTGTCGGGATCGACGATCGTGACGCCGGCCCGCATGTGGGCGGCGCAGAGCCGCGCGTTCATCTCCTTGCGCGCCAGCGCAAGCTCGACCCGGTCGTTGATACCCAACACGTCGAGATGCCGGCTCGCGTTCACGGGATGCACGCCTTTGCCGCTTTGCACGAACTGCGCGACCGTATCCGTCAAGTAGTATTCGCCTTGAGCGTTGTCGCTGCGCAGCTCTTTGACGGCCTCCCGCAATGACGGTTCGTCAAACGCGTAGATTCCGGCGTTCATCTCGTCGATTGCGAGCTCTTCGGGCGTCGCGTCGCGGACCTCGACAATGCGTTCGACGCTCCCGCCGCTGCGCACGATGCGGCCGAAGTTCGACGGAAGCGGCATCTTCACGGTCACGAGCGACATCAGAGCGCGAGCCTTTCCGCTGCGATCGAGCGGCGCCGCAATCTCCGCGAAGATCTCGCTGGTCACGAGCGGCATGTCGGCGCAGGCAACGACGACTCGCCCCGGCATCGGTGCGAGATGGTCGAGCGCGATCTTCACCGCGTGCCCCGTCCCCAGCTGCTCCTCCTGGACGACGATCTCGACGCCGGACCCCTCGATTTCGCCGCGCAGCTCGGAGTTGATCACGGCGACGATCTCGTCGATGCCGGCGCCGCGCAGCGCCGCGATGACGTACCAAAGCATCGGACGCCCACAGATCTCGTGCAGCACCTTCGAGCGCGCGCTCTTCATGCGCGTGCCCTTCCCTGCAGCGAGCACGATCGCGCGGATCATGCAACCACCTCGTCGCGCGATAGGAGCCGCTCCCACTCTTCGAGCTCGCGTTTGCTCGGCGCGCCGAGCAGGTCGAGTGCATTTCGAAGGCGCTCCCGCACCATATCGCGACCGAGCAGCTCCATCGAATCGTAGAGGGGGATCGACGTCGGGCTGCCGGTGATCGCGACGTAGAATGGGCGCGCGAGGTCGCGCGTTTTTCGTTCGAGCGCTTGGGCAAGACGCGACATCACCGTCTCGATCGCCGCCGCATTCCAGACGGGCAGCTTGTCGAACTCGCGCAGCGCGAGGGCGAAGGCGCGGCGGATCGAGAGCGCGTCGAGCTTCGCGCCGGCAAACGAGTCTTCGTTTAGGGCCAGCCTTCCGGAGAACAGGAACGCCAAGAGCGGGCCGAGATCGCTCAAGCGCTCGATGCGCGGCGCCGCGAGTTCGGCGACGCGTGACAGGCGCTGCGGCGGCGCCGCCCAACCTTGAGCGCGCGCGAGCAGCGTCGCCGGATCGAGCCGCTCGCGAATATAGCGGCCGTTGAGCCAATCGAGTTTGGGGAGATCGAAGACCGGTCCGCCGATCGGAACGTGCTCGACCTCGAAGCGGCGCACGATCGCCGGCAGTTCCATCAGTTCGTCTTCGCCCTCGTGCACCACATTGGCCATCAGTGCCAAGAAGTTTATTAGCGCCTCGGGCAGATAGCCCATCGCCTCAAAGAACAGAATCCCGGTCGGATTCTTACGCTTGCTCAGCTTGCTCTTGTCGGGGTTACGCAGCAGCGGAAGATGCATCAGGACCGGCGGCTGCCAGCCGAAGTACTCGTACAATAAGAGGTGCTTCGGTGCGCTCGAGACCCACTCTTCGCCGCGGAAAACGTGCGAGATCTCCATCAAGTGATCGTCGACGACGTTGGCGAGGTGATACGTCGGCAGGCCGTCCGATTTGATCAGTACCTGCATGTCGACGGTCGAGTAGTCGAACTCGATTGGGCCGCGCCGCAGGTCGTTGACGACGCAAACGCCCGTATCCGGAACGCGCATCCGCACGACGAACGGCTCGCCGGCCGCCTCGCGCCGCGCGACTTCTTCGGGCCCGAGGCTGCGACAGTGTCCGTCGTACCGCGAGGGACGGCCCGCCGCGCGCTGCGCGACGCGCATCTCCTCGAGTCGCTGCGGCGTGCAGAAGCACTTGAACGCGTGACCGGTTACCAGCAGCTTCTCGGCATACTCTTTGTAGATGCTCGAGCGCTCGCTCTGACGATATGGCCCGAATGGGCCGCCGACGTCGGGGCCCTCGTCCCAGGAGAGCCCGCACCAGCGCAGCGCGGAGAGGATGACGCGTTCGCTCTCCGCCGTGCTGCGGGCTTGATCCGTGTCCTCGATGCGCAATACGAACTCGCCGCCGTGCTTGCGGGCGAAACAGTAGTTGACGAGCGCCACATAGGCCGTGCCGACGTGCGGATCGCCGGTCGGTGACGGCGCGACTCGGGTCCGAATTCGCGTCACCTAAGAAACTTCTCTAGGCGACAGGCGTTCGTCGCTTACCGCACTCGCGCGAGACGAAGTCGATGATCGCTTGGAGCGGTGCGCCGGGCGTAAAGATCTCGCGCACCCCGAGCTCCTTGAGCCGCCTTGCATCCTCCGGCGGAATCGTGCCGCCGCCAAAAAAGACGATATCGCCTGCGTCTTGAGCGCGCAGCTGCTCGACGACGAGCGGAAAGAGCGTCATATGTGCGCCGGAAAGAATCGAGAGGCCGATCCCGTCGGCATCTTCTTGAATCGCGGTCTGCACGATCTGCTCCGGCGTCTGGAAGAGTCCCGTGTAGATGACCTCCATTCCGGCATCGCGCAGCGCCCGCGCGATGACTTTTGCCCCGCGGTCGTGGCCGTCGAGGCCGGCTTTAGCGATGACGACGCGCAGCGGCCGGTCGGTCATGTCGCATCTCGTCGTAGTTACGGCTCAAATGCAGCGCCTCTTCGAGCTTTCGCTTCACCGCGGCGAGGGTTCGCCGCACGCGGTAGAGCTCGAGGTCGCCGCCTCTGTCTTGTGGTTCCATTAGAGGACCGCCCGTTCGGTGTAACGCCCGTAGACGCTTGCCATCGCCTCGACGATTTCGCCCTCGGTGCAGTAGGCATTGGCAGCGTCGATCAGATGCGGCATGAGATTGTCCTTCGGGTCGCGACAGGCGATCGCGAGCCGCTCGAGGCTGCGGCGTACCGCGGCATCGTCTCGCTTATCGCGAAGATCCTCTACAGAAGCCGCTTGCGCCCGTTCCATCTCCTCGGTGATCTTCAGCAGGTCGATATTTTCATTCACTTCGTCTCGCACGAAGGCGTTCACGCCCACGATCACGCGGTCGCGCGTCTCGAGCGAACGCTGGTAGCGGTAGCTGGCATCGGCGATCTCGCGTTGGAAGAAGCCGGCCTCGATCGCTTCGATCACGCCGCCGTACTCGGCGATCTGAGCGAAATAGCTCTCCGCCTGGCGTTCCATCTCCTCGGTGAGCGCCTCGACGAAGTACGACCCGCCGAGCGGATCCACCACGTTGGTGACGTTAGTTTCGTACGCCAGGACTTGCTGCGTGCGCAAGGCGATCTCGACGGATTTTTCCGTCGGCAGCGCCAAGACTTCATCCATCGAGTTCGTGTGCAGCGACTGAGTCCCACCCAGCACGGCCGCCATCGCTTCGAACGCAACGCGAACGATGTTGTTCTCCGGCTGCTGCGCCGTCGCGCTGCAGCCGGCGGTCTGCGTATGAAAGCGCAGCTGCCACGAGCGCGGGTCTCGTGCGCCGTACTTCTCGCGCATGTGCCGCGCGTAGATCCGCCTGGCGGCGCGGAATTTCGCGATCTCTTCGAAGAAGTCTATGTGCGAATTGAAAAAGAACGAAAGCCGCGGGGCAAACGAGTCGACGTCCATCCCGGCTGCCATGGCGGCCTCGACGTAGGCAAAGCCGTCGGCGAGCGTGAACGCCAGCTCCTGCGCGGCGGTCGAGCCGGCCTCGCGGATGTGGTAGCCGGAGATCGAGATCGTATTCCACTTCGGCATCTCGCGCGTGCAGAACTCGATCATGTCGACGATGATGCGCATGTGTGGGCGCGGAGGAAATATCCACTCCTTCTGCGCGATGTATTCCTTGAGGATATCGGCTTGAATCGTGCCCCCGAGCTTCGCGCGGGGGATGCCCTTCTTTTCGGCCGCCGCGATGTATTGCGCGAGCGCGATGCAGGCCGGACCATTGATCGTCATCGAGGTCGTGATGTCGCCCATGTCGATGCCGTCGAAAAGCACCTCCATATCGGCGAGCGAGTCGATCGCCACGCCGCATTTTCCGACCTCGCCGCGCGCTTGCGGCGCGTCGGAGTCGTATCCCATCAATGTCGGCATATCGAACGCGACGGAGAGGCCATGCTGGCCGTGCTTGAGCAGAAAATGGTAGCGCTCGTTGGTCTGCGCGGCGTTGCCGAACCCGGCGAACTGCCGCATCGTCCACAGACGATCCCGGTAACCGTTGGCGTGGATCCCGCGGGTGTACGGATATTCGCCCGGCCACGCCAGATCGGTAGCAAGATCGAGACCGGCGACGTCTTCAGGCGAGTAGATCGTTTTGAGAGGCACGTCGGAGATCGTACGGTCGACGGCGCCCGACCCCGGGCCCTTTCGCGGGCGGCCCTTCTGCGAGGCATCCTCCCAACGCCGCTCCTGTTCCTCAAAAGCAGGCGGCGGCGCCGCTCCCAGGCCGCTGGGGCGTTCGATCGTCGTCGCTGCTGGTGTATCGGTGGTCGGTCTCATCCTGCGCTTAGCCTGTCGTTGTAATTCTAGCGTGTTGAATATCATTCTGAGGTTGTGCCTGTCCTGAGCTTGTCCTGAGCCTGTCGAAGGGAAGTAAGGAAGCAAAGGGTAGCGGGCGAGCCTTTCGACGCAGCGCCCGAATTCTCCCCAAGCGCACTTTAAAGGCCGAGCTTCGCGATGACGCGATCGGCCGCTTCGTAGGGATCGAACCCCACGATTTCGTCGCTTTGCAGCGCCAGGCGGAGGCGGTTTTCGATGCGGCCGAGGGCGAGCTGGCGGACTTGGTGCCGAAAAGCTTCGCGGCGCCGCTGCTCGATCTCACCGGTTTCGTTCAGATAAGCCACGTGCCGCTCGATTGCGGCCCACAAGTCGTCGATCCCCACGCCTGCGAGCGCCTGCGTCACGACAAGCTCCGGCACCCAGCCGTCCCATTGCAGCATCTCCATCGCCGAGCGGATCTCGCGCCGAAGCTGGTCGGCCATCGGGTGATCCGCTTTGTTGACGACAAAAACGTCGGCGATCTCCATGATGCCCGCTTTGAGCACCTGTATCGAGTCGCCGCTGCCGGGTTGAAGTGCGACAAGAGTCGTTTGCGCCAGCTCCGCGACGGCGACTTCGCTCTGCCCGACACCAACCGTCTCGATGACGACGACGTCGAAGCCGAACGCGTCCATCAAGGTCACCGCGTCGGCCGTTGCGCCCGCCAGGCCGCCGAGATGCCCGCGGCTGGCCATCGAACGGATGAACACCTCTCGATCGGTGAAATGCTCGGCGAGCCGGATGCGATCGCCGAGCAGTGCGCCGTGCGAGAAGGGCGAGCTCGGATCGACCGAAACGACCCCGGCGCTTTTGCCCAGAGAGCGCGCCTTTCGCACGAGCGCCGAGGCGAGCGTCGATTTTCCAACGCCGGGCGGCCCGGTCAGACCGATCGTCATCGCGCGTCCCGTCTGCTCGTAGAGCGCGCGCACGATCTCGCCGCCATGGCCCGATTCTGCCGCCGAGATCGCCTTTGCCAGCGCCCGCGGCTTGCGCAGCCGAAAATCGCGCAGCAACTCAACATTTGTACTTTTGTCGCTCAAGATGTTGCCTCTTTCCGATTCCGAGCAAGAACGGACCTCCCCGGCGCGAAGGCAATCATTCCATAGTGCAATCGGTGCGGTGGGAAGGTGCGCGCTCTCTCGCGATTCTGGCGCTGGTCGCCATCTTCGTGTCCCACGCGCTGCCCGCAGCGGCGGAGACACTCGTCGTGCCGCTGACCGGAAAGCGCGTCCGCGATATCGCAACCGCACAGCTCTTTCACACGCTGTTTCGCGACTTCTTCCTGGAAGACGATGCGACCACGTACGTCGAGACCGGCGACATTCCGGCGATGTGGCTGCGCGATTCGTCGGCGCAGACGATCCCTTACATTCGCTTTCAGCGGCTCTACCCCGTGCTGCGCGCGCGCTTCGACGGCGTGATACAGCGCAACGCTCGCAACGTTCTGACCGACGCTTACGCCAACGCAGTCGACGCTAACTATCACGTCTTCGAGCGCAAATGGGAGGTCGATTCGCTCGCGTGGCCGGTCGTGCTCGCCTACGTCTACTGGCGCTCTACCGGCGATCGGACCGTCTTTACCAACGACCTTCACCGCGCCCTTCAGACGATCGTCAAGACGTACCGCTGCGAAGAACAGCACCGCACGTGCAACCGTTATCACTACGCCTATCACACGTATTCCGACGACAATTATAACGCGTCGACCGGGATGATCTGGGGAGCCTTCCGGCCATCCGACGACGCCGTGCGCTATCGCTTCAACATTCCGCAGAACGCGATGGCGGCGGTCGCGCTGCGCGACGTCGTACTTCTTGCGCTCGATGGATGGGGCGACGCGAACCTCGCGCACCAAGGGCAGGCGCTCGGCGGCCGCGTTGAGGTCGGAATCGAACGCTACGGCCGCGTCTTCGATAGCCGCCTGCACTCGTGGATCTACGCGTACGAGACCGACGGGTTCGGCCGCTACAACCTGATGGACGATGCCAACATTCCCAACCTCACGACCCTGCCGTACATCGACTGGTGCTCGGCCTTCGATCCCGTCTATCTCGCAACGCGCAAGTTTGCGCTGAGCATGGACAACCCGTTCTATTTTTCCGGACGCTACGCCGAAGGGCTCGGCAGCCCCCACACACCGTACGGCTACGTTTGGCCGCTGGGCATCATCGGGCGGGCGCTCACCGCAACGTCTTCGGTCGAGGTCGCCAATGCGATCACGACGCTTGCCGAAACCGACGGCGAGAGCGGCTTGATCCACGAAAGCTTCTATCCCGGCGGATACTGGCGCTACACCCGTCCGGAATTCGGCTGGGCAAACGCCTTGGGCGCAGAACTCTTCTTCCGGAGTCTGGCGGGTGAGCCGGCGACGCAGTTTGCTTGGAGTGGCCCGATCGCACCGCTTCAGGAGCGTTCGCGCACGCCGACACTGGTGCCGATTTTCACGCAGATCGAAAACGCCGCCGAGCTCTCCGCGACGCTTGGGCGGCTCTTGCACGTGAGCGGCGGCACGATGCCGCGCACGCCGAAATAAGGGGAGGCGGAAACCCGGTCGCCAAGCTTCGCGGTATGGACCAGGGTTATTATCGCTATCCCACTATAGCAGGCGACCGCGTCGTTTACGTGTGCGAAGACGATCTTTGGAGCGTCTCTGCACGAGGCGGCGATGCCGTCCGGCTTACCGTGAGCTTCGGTACCTGTTCCTATCCGCGGCTCTCGCCCGACGGTAAATGGATCGCCTTTATTTCGACCGACGAAGGAAGCCCGGAGCTCTTCGTGATGCCGGCGCGAGGCGGCGAGCCGCGCCGCCTGACCTTTCTCGGTGCGACGATGGCGTGGGTCATCGGCTGGACGCCCGACGGCGCCGAGATCGCCTTTGCGGCAAACCCGACGTCGTGGTACGAAGGGGAGACACGGCCTTTCACGATTTCGCCCGAAGGCAGCGAGCCGCGCGAGCTCAATCTCGGCCACGCGCGCACGCTTTCGTTTGGACCGGGCGGGCGGCTGGCGATGGGACGCAACGCCGCCGACCCGGCGCGCTGGAAGCGCTACCGCGGCGGCACCGCCGGCCAGATCTGGGTGCAGGCGGCCGACTCGGGCGAGTTCGCCAGGCTCGCGCTGCCCGACGGAAATCCGTGTTGGCCGATGTGGATCGGCGAGCGTATCTACTTTCTCTCCGATCACGAGGGCATCGGCAACATCTACTCGTGCACGCCCGACGGAAACGATCTGCGCCGCCACACGAGCGAGAACGAATACTACGCCCGCTTCCCGTCGACCGACGGCAGCCGGATCGTTTACGCGGCCGGCGGTGACGTCAAGCTCTTCGACATTGCAAGCGGCGACGTCGCGACGGTGCAGATAGAGACGCACTCGACGGCTCCTCAGCTCGCGCGTCGTTTTGAGAGCGCGGCCGAGTCGCTCGAGCATTTTGCACCGAACCCCGAGGGAACCCAGCTCGCATTCGATGCTCGCGGCCAAACGTTCACGATGCCGCTCTTCGACGGGGCGGTCATCCGGCACGGCGCCGGAAGCCGGGCCCGCAGCCGTTTGACGCAGTGGATGCGGGACGGCGAGCGCCTCGTTTCGATCACCGACATCAACGGGTACGAGCAGATCGCGCTCTACCCCGCCGACGAGTCGGCCGAACCGAAGCTGGTCACCACCGGCGACGTCGGGCGAATTACCGACATGGCCTGCTCTCCGGCCGACGACCTTATCGCTTTTGCGAACCATCGCCACGAGCTCTGCGCCGTCGACCTCGGAGATGGAAAGGTTCGCGTGCTCGACTCGTGCCCGTCGAACCGGATCGAGGGCCTAGCTTTCTCCCCCGACGGCCGTTATTTGGCCTACGTCTGGTCGCCGGCGCACGGAACCTCGATCATTCGCGTGGTGAAGATTCGTTCGGGAAAGATCCACGAGGTCACGTCGCCGCTGCGCACCGACCACACTCCGGCCTGGGATCCGGACGGAAAGTACCTCTACTTCATCTCGACGCGCGACTTCAATCCGGTCTACGACGCGCTGCAGTTCGATCTGAGCTTTCCGCAGGCGAGCCGGCCATTCGTCGTGACGCTGCGCAACGACGTGCCCTCGCCATTCGTTCCGAAACCAAAGCCGATCCACCAAGATCGCAACCACGACGCGCTGCACACGAACAACAAAAAGCCCCATAAGGTGCCCGACGTCGAGATCGATTTCGAGGGCATCCAGGGTCGCGTGCTCGGTTTTCCGGTCGACGAAGGTGACTATCGCGAAATCGTCGCCGCGCCGCAGCGTCCGCTTTTCACGGTCTTTCCGGTGAAGGGAATCAAGCCGGCGCGGCGCGAGGACCTCGACGAAGGGTCGCATGGAACGCTGCTCGCGTACGACTTCGAGCAGCAGCGTTTGGCGATGATCGCGACCGAGGTCGAAGAGATTCGTCTCGGTGCCGACGCGCGCACGCTGATCTATCGCTCTGGGGAACGGCTGCGCGCCGTCGACGCGCTCAACGATCTCCCCGAGGAGGGCGACGAACAGAAACCGCCGACGGAACCCGGCCGGCGGAGCGGCTGGATCGAACTCGACCGCGCCAACGTCGAGATCGTTCCGCGCGACGAGTGGGCGCAGATGTACCGGGAAGCATGGCGCTTGCAGACCGAGCAGTTCTGGGTCGAGGACATGAGCGACATCGATTGGGATCGCGTCTACGATCGTTACGCCGTCGTATTACCCCGGGTGCGCACGCGCGGCGAACTCTCCGACCTCATCTGGGAGATGCAGGGCGAACTCGGCACGTCGCATGCTTACGAGTGGGGCGGCGACTATCGCGAGCCGCCACAGTATCAGCGAGGTTTCTTGGGTGCCGATCTGCGCTGGGACGAAGAGCGCTCCGGTTACCGCATCGAACGCATATACCGCGGCGATTCCTGGAATCGTGACGTCGATTCTCCGCTGGCCGAACCCGGGCTCAACGTTCGCGAAGGCGAATGCATCGTCGCAATCGGCGGGAAACGCCTGAGCCGCGACGTTACCCCCGGCCGGCTGCTCGTCAACGCCTCCGGACGCCACGTCTCGGTCACGCTGGCATCCCGCAAGGGCGAAGAGCGGACGCTTCTCGTCAAGGCACTTTCGAGCGAGACGCCGCTGCGTTACCGCGCCTGGGTCGAAACCAATCGCCGGCTCGTGCACGAGCGAACCGGCGAGCGCGTCGGATACCTGCACATCCCCGACATGGGGCCCTGGGGTTTCTCCGAGTTTCATCGCGGCTACCTCAGCGAGTTCGACCGCAAAGGGCTGATCGTCGACGTTCGTTACAATCGCGGCGGCCACGTCTCGCCGCTGCTGCTCGAGAAGCTGGCGCGCAAGCGCGTCGGCTACGATCTGCCGCGATACGGCGCGCCGATTCCCTATCCGCCGGAGTCGGTCGGCGGCCCGATGGTTGCGCTAACCAACCAGTTTGCCGGATCCGACGGCGATATTTTCAGCCACTGCTTCAAGCTGTATAAACTGGGGCCGCTGGTCGGTAAGCGCACGTGGGGCGGCGTCATCGGCATCGACCCGTATCACCACCTCGTCGACGGAACGCTCACGACGCAGCCGGAGTTTTCGTTCTGGTTCGTCGACGTCGGCTGGGGCGTGGAGAATCACGGAACGGATCCCGACTACGACGTCGATATCGCGCCGCACGATTATCGCGACGGCAAGGATCCTCAGCTCGACCTCGGCTTGGAGCTGATGGAGCGCGCGCTCGAGGGATATACCGAACCTCACCCCGATCTGTCTACTCGTCCTTCGCTTCCGCTGCCGACACTGGCGTGAACTGGCCGCGCGCAGCGGCCTTCGTCTTGCCGGCGACGGTATACGCTGCGAGCGCCTCGGTCGAGCCGGCGTCGTGGGATACCGCCGAACTTCAGGGCGTGCCGTACATCCTCGGCATCGCCCATCCGACCGGCTTCCCCCTTTACGTTCTGGCCGGCTATCTCTGGTCGCACCTGGCGGCGATCCAGTCCGTCGCTTTTCGCATGAACCTGATGAGTGGAGTCGCCATCGCGGTCGCGTGCGTCGCCGCCTACGAGGTTGCGTGCGAGCTGGGTTCCGGGCGGCTCGTCGCGCTCTTCGCCACGCTCTGGTTTGCCTTCACGCAAAACGTCTGGACGCACGCAGCGCGCGCGGAGGCTCAAGACCTCTCCGTCGCCTGCGCGGCGCTGGCGATCTACCTTTTTGTGCGATGGATGCGTACTGCGGACGGTCGCTGCTTCGCTGGAGCCTTCGCGCTCTGCGGCCTGGCGATGGCCGCGCATCCCAACGCGCTTTGGCTTCTGCCGGCCTTCGTCGCCGGTGCGCTGATCGCGCAGCGCCGGCCGTCGTGGCGGTTGAGCGCGCTCTCCGCGCTGCTGCTCGTCGCCGCACTTGCGCTCTACCTCTACCTGCCGCTTCGCTCGGCGTACATCGTCGCGCACGGCTTGGATCCGACGGCAACGCTGGCCGGTGCCGGCGGCGGCATTTTTTGGAATTACAATAACCCGAGCACGTTTGCGGGCCTCGCCGTCGAGCTCACGGGAACGCAGTTTCACACCCCGGCCTACTTCGCGCAGGCGTTCAATCCGCTGCACGTCGGCGACGCGCTGTGGACGTTCGTGAGCGATACGCACGTGCAGTATGGAACGATTGCGACGCTCCTGCTGATCGGCGGCGCGCTCGCGGCTTGGCGCCGCAACTGGCGCGTAACGCTCGTTCTATGCCTGGCGTGCACGACCGCACTCCTCTTCTCCGTCGTCTATCCGAACGAGAGCGACGTCGGACGCTACCGGCTCCTCGCTTCGTGGATCGCCGTCCCGCTGCTGGGTGCGCTGACGCCGCAAACGACCGGTGTGAAGGCGAGGCTGCTGCGAACGGCGCTCGTGCTCTTTCTCGCAACGGGCGCAGTCACGTCGTTTTGGGGCCAACGAGGTTTCTTCGCGCACTCGCCCGGCGAGGGGGGCCGCTGGGTAATCGAGGCCGTCAAACCCTATGTTCCCCCGCGCAGCGTCATCGTCGCGGATTGGCTCGACGCAACCTCGCTCGCCTACGGCGCCTACGTCGACGGCTCGCTGAGCGGACGCATCATCGTCTCCGACGACGAGCCTCGTATTTTCCTTTACCGGCAGTGGGCCGTGCACCGCCGCGTATTCGTCCTCGTCGATCCCCATCAAACACGCGCGATGGAGGGAGCCCGCGACTATGCGACGCTCGACGACTATCACGAGCTTTTCTCGGTCACGCCGCCGTGAACGTCGCCCCGGCTGGATTCACGCTCGACGGAAGCATTGCCAAAGGCTTCACCGAGTTTTTTCTACCGCTTCACAAACGCTTCACACCCGAGGCGCAGCGGCTAACGCGCGAGCGGGCGGAGCGCCTCGCGCGCGCTCACGCCGGCGAGCTGCCGTCATACCCTGCGCAATCCCAAGCGTCGGAGTCTGCGTGGCGGATCAAGCTGCCGATCTGGTGCGCCGATCAGCGCAATCAAATGACCGGGCCGGCCGACGACGCCGAGCTTTGCGCGAAGCTGCTGCGGTCGGGCGCCCCCGGCGTGATGCTCGATCTGGAAGACTCGATCGTAAATACGTGGGAGCACTTGATGACCGCGCATCGCAACGCGCTCGATGCGCTCTACGCTGCGAGCGGCACGGTTGTCTGGACGCGCGTGCGCGGCCTCCACCTTTCGCAGGCTGGGATCATCTCGCACGTGCCGGCCAGCGCCCCGCTCTTCGATCTCGCGCTGCTCGTCTTTCGCTGCGACTACTCCCGCTTGACGCACCCCCTCTGCATCTACATCCCGAAATCTGAGTCCGCGCAGGAGGCGCTCTGGTGGAGCGCGGTCTTCGACGCGCTGATCGAAGCCAAAGGCTGGCCGCGCGGCTCGATCAGGGCGATGGCGCTGGTCGAATCGCACCCGCTCGCGTTCGAGATGGAAGAGTTTCTCTTCAACTTACGTGAGTATATCCTGGGCCTCAACCTCGGGCGCTGGGACTACATGGCCAGCCTCATCCACTACAATCTTTGCGATCCCGCGTGGCTGCTGCCCGATCGCAACACGATTCCATTCGACGTTGCCTTTTTTCAACGAGTCCGCGAGCTGCTGCCGGAGATCGCGCACAAGCACGGGGCGCTGGCGATCGGCGGAATGACGGCGCTCTACCCGAGCCGAACCGACCCGCAGCTCAACGCTCGCGCGCTCGCCGTGCTCGAGCGCGACAAACGCAACGAGGCGGACTGCCTGATGGACGGCGCGTGGACGGGCCATCCCGATCAAAACGCGATCGCCGTCGCGCAGTTTCCCTATCCCAATCAGCTCGAGAAGCGGCCGGCGCTCGCACCCGCGCGGCCGGATCTGCGTCCCCCGCCGGCCGGTATCGGCGCGACGACGCTCGATGGTACGCGCGCGGCGATCCGCACGGTGATCCGCTACCGAAACGGCGTGCTCGAAGGGCGCGGTGCGAGCCTGCTCGACGGCTACATGGAGGACCTCGCAACGGATCGCATCTATCGGCTGATGATCGCACAACGCATGCGCTTCCCCGGAGAGTACACGCCACCGTCACTCTCCGCAGCGTTCGACGACGAGCTGGCGCGGATTCTGAGCGAGCTTCCCGACCCGCCGCCCGCTACGGCCGATCGCTACCGCCGCGCCCGCCAGATCTCCGAGGCGATGATCGGCTCGGGGGGTTTCGACCCGACGTGAGTGACCGCGGGGTCCGCCGCACCGCGGCGATCGCCGCGTTCGCAGCGTTCGCGCTGCACCTTGCCGCCAACCCACACTACGGTTTCTTCCGCGACGAACTCTACTTTATAATCTGCGGATTTCGCCCGGCCTGGGGCTACGTCGATCAGCCGCCGGTCGTGCCGCTGCTCGCCGCGGGGTCGCAGCTCTTCGGCCACTCGCTCGTGCTGCTGCGCGCGCTGCCCGCAGCGTTTGCCGCGGGAGGCGTCTACGTCACGTGCCTGCTTGCCGCAGAACTCGGCGGCGGAATCTTCGCGGCGGTGCTGGCCACCCTCGCATTTCTTGCCGCCCCCGTGCTCGAGAGCTTCGGCATGAAGGTGAGCCCGGACATGGTCGGCCTGTGGCTCTGGCCGCTCGCCGCGCTCTACGTTTTGCGCATCGTCAAGGGCGCCGACCCGCGCTGGTGGCTGGCCGCCGGAACGTGCGTCGGCGTCGCGCTCGAGAGCAAGTACAGCGCGATCTTCTTTGCGGCCGCGCTCGTGCTCGGACTCGCCGTCACTGCGCAGCGGCGCGCCATGCGCACCCCGTGGTTCCTAGCCGGCATCGGCATCGTCTTTGCGCTCGCCCTGCCGAATTTCGTTTGGCAGGCGCTCCACGGATTCCCGATGTGGGAGCTTTTGCAAAATGGCGCGCACGGAAAGAACCTCATCGCGCCGTGGTGGCTCTTTCTCTTCCAACAGCTCTTACTGACCAATCTCTTCGCGGCGCCGATCTGGATCGTGGGCCTCGTTCGCTTACTGCGCGGAAGTAACACCCGGTTTTTGGGCTACGGCTTCGTGCTGCTGATCGCGATGATGATCGCGCTGCATGCCAAGCACTACTATCCTGCAAACGTCTATCCGATATTGATGGCCGCCGGGGGCGTCGCCTTCGAAGCCATGACCGCGCGCGTGCGGCTCGCGCGGCCGCTGCTCGCCGTCGCGACGATTGCGGCCGGGCTCTTCTTTCTACCGCTCACGCTGCCGGTGCTCGCCGAGCCGCAGACGCTGGCCTATACCGGGTTCGTCTCGCACGCGCTTGGGTTGGGCCGCTCGACGCTGGCTACCGAACGCAAGCGCACCTCCGCGCTGCCGGAGGACTTCGCCGACATGCACGGCTGGCCGCAACTCGCACGGAGCGTCGCCGCGATCTACGATGCGTTGCCGCCGCCGCAGCGCGAGCAGGCGGCGATCGTCGCGAGCAACTATGGAGAGGCCGCGGCGATCGATTTCTTCGGCGGCCCTTACGGGTTGCCGCCGGCGCTCTCGGGCCACAACAATTATTGGCTTTGGGGCCCGCGAGGCTACAGCGGGAACGTCGTCATCGACGTCAACGGGGACTGCGGGCGCAGCGATTTCCCCGGTCTTTTCCGCAGTGCGCGGCTGGTCACGCATTCCAATCCGCCGTGGGTAATCTCCTACGAGCAGAACATTCCGATATCGCTATGCGAGGGAATCACCCAACCGCTCTCGAGCCTCTGGCCCAAACTCCGCCACTATATCTAATCCGAAAGCTGGATGGCTACCTCCAGGCGCAGTTTACGAAGTGGTCGTTGACCATTCCGACGGCCTGCATGAAGGCATAGCAGATCGTCGGCCCGACGAAGCGAAAGCCGCGCTTTCGCAGGTCGCGACTCATCGCGTCCGATTCGGACGACGACGCGGGCACGTCGCCGAGGCGCCGCGGGCTATGCACGATCGTCTTGCCGCCCACGAAGCGCCAGATATACGCATCGAACGAGTCGAACTCTTGACGCACGAAGAGCAGGGCGCGCGCGTTGCCGATCGCCGCTTCGATCTTTGCACGGTTGCGGATGATTCCGGCGTCGAGCATCATGCGCTTGACCCGCGAGGGCGTGATGTTGGCGACGAAGGCGGGATCGAATCCCCCGAAAAGCTCGCGGTAGCGTTCGCGCTTGCGAAGGACGGTCTCCCAGCTCAACCCCGCCTGCGCACCTTCGAGCACGAGCATCTCGAAGAGCGCTTGGTCGTTGTGTACCGGTACACCCCACTCGGCGTCGTGATAGGCAATCAAAGCAGGCGTGCTCGCCCAAGGACAGCGTTTCGGTTGACGGTCACCTTTGCGGCGTTCCGGCATTGCAAGCTGCGTTGGAATGTTTTATGACTTAGGCTATGCGCCTGCGCTCTCCTGGACGGATCGCGCTCTCCGCCGCCCTGGTAACCTTCGCCGCCCACCTCGTCGGTAATCCGCACTACGGCTTCTTCCGCGACGAACTCTACTTCGTGATCTGCGGATTGCACCCGGCCTGGGGGTACGTCGACCAGCCGCCGGTCGTACCGCTACTCGCCGCGGGCTCGCAGTTGTTCGGTCACTCTCTGTTCGCGCTGCGGGCAATTTGCGCGTTCTTTGCCGCCGCCTGCGTTTACACGACGTGCCTGCTCGTCCTCGAGCTCGGCGGCGGGGTCTTCGCCGAGCTTTTCGCCGCACTGGTGGCGGCTGTTACGCCCGCGCTGATGGACTTCGGCACGAAGCTGTCGACCGATACGCCCGGGCTTTGGCTCTGGCCGCTGGCGGCGCTGTACGTGCTGCGTATCGTCAAGGGCGCCGATCCGCGCTGGTGGCTCGCGGTCGGAGCCATCTTCGGCGTCGCGATGGAGAGCAAATATACCGTCCTCTTCTTGATGGCCGGGATGGTGCTCGCCCTGCTCGCCCTTCCGCAGCGGCGCGTATTGCGGACGCCGTGGTTTCTCGCCGGCGCGCTGCTCGGCGTCCTGATCGCGTTGCCGAACTTCTTGTGGCAGGCCGCGCATCACTACCCGATGCTGACGCTGCTGCGCGATGCCGGCGCCTACCGCAACGTCATCCTCACCCCGCTCGAATACCTGGCGACCCAACTGCTGATCACCCACCCGCTGCTTGCGGCGGTCTGGCTCGTCGGATTGATCGCGCTGCTGCGCGGCGCGCAGACGCGATTTCTGGGGATCGCCTATCTACTGTTGATTCTGGCGATGATCGTTTTTCACGGCAAGGACTACTACCCGGGCGACGTCTATCCGATTCTCATCGCCGCCGGGGCGGTAGCGGTCGAAGCGTGGTCGGCCCAGCGCGCGCGCTTGCGGCCGGCCTTATTCGTGTACGTCGCCATCGCGGGAAGTTTGCTCGTCCCGTTGCTGATGCCGATCCTGCCGGAGCGAACGATGACCGCCTACGACCAAGCCGCGGTCAATCTACTCACGCAAGAGGTCGCGCTCGCGCGCACGGAGCGCCGGGAGATCGGCAGTCTGCCTCCGGATTGGGCCGACATGCACGGCTGGCCCGAGCTCGCCGCGCAGGTCGCCCGGATCTATCGTTCTCTCCCGCCCGCGCAGCGAGCGCAGGCCGCCGTCATTGCGAGCAACTACGGTGAGGCGTCCGCGCTGGATTTCTACGGCCCGCAGTACGGCCTTCCGCCGGTGATCTCCGGGCACAATCAATACTGGCTGTGGGGTCCGCTCGGAAATAGCGGTAACGTTTTGATCGAGGTCAACGGCGAGTGCGATTCTCGTCTCTTTCGCAGCGGACGGGTCGTCGCGCATTTCTCTAACCCGTGGGGCCGTCCGTTCGAAAGCGGCTTTCCGATCTCGCTCTGCGAAGGAATTCGGATGCCGCTGGAAGCCTACTGGCCGAGGCTGCGCAACTACATTTAAGCCGTTAGCGCCGCTACGGATCGATGGCGTGCAGAAGCGCCGGATGCACGCGGTCCGCCAGACGCCACGGCCGCAGCGGTGAGACGATATCGTGCGAGAGCGGCAGTCCCGTCAACACCGAAAGCTCGACTGCATCGGGGTGGTGCCGATGCCAGCGGCGATAGAGCCGGCGAATAGCGTAGTTATTCACCGCGATCTCTGCGGCGTTGGTAATGATCGTGACGTGCTCGGCTCCGGGGGCGGCCGTCAGCGCTTCGTCGAGCAGCGCGCGCGCGATGCGATACGAATGCGCGATCGCGTGCGTCGCGTAACGGGGGTATCCGCATGCCGCGATGTGTTTGTCTCGCAGAATCGGATTCCACCAATGAAAGCGGTTCGGCAGACGGAGCAGCCGCTCGGCGACGGTGTTCATCAACCGGTTGGGAATGCACGCGATGCCGAAGAACGGCGCGATCGGAACGCAGCGATCGATCTCGTAGTGCTGTCCAATCCATGCTGCGAGCAGCCCCCCCAGCGAAAAACCTGCAACCGTGACGCGCTCGCCGAGCTCGTGCGCGACCCTCACGTAATCGGTTACCGCGGTATAGAGATCCTCGGCGCGCAGACGCTCGAGCGCGGTCGAAAGCCGATCGGCGTGTCCGTGCCGCGGTAGCCGCGGAACGACGACGTTATGCCCCCGGTCGAACAGGTCTGCGGCCACGCGCTCGAACTGTGCCGGACTCGCGCTCATTCCGTGTAGCAAGACGACCGCACGCGGACGGCGCGTCCCGTGCACGTACGCCAGCGTGCGGCCTTTTTCGGCGACGCCGGGGTGATCGCGCGCGACGAGGCGCTCGAGCGAGTCGAAGCAGGTAGTCAAGGGCGAGTCCTTAACACGGAGACGGGTGCATCTCCTCTCTGAGCGGGCGCGCGAGCTGATCGCGTGTGAGGAGCGCTACGGCGCTCACAACTATGCGCCGCTCGATCTCGTCGTTGCGCGGGCGGAAGGCGTTTGGCTGACCGACGTTGCCGGCAAACGCTATCTCGATTGCGTCAGCGCCTATTCGGCGCTCAATGCCGGGCACTGCCATCCGCGCATCAGGGCGGCGCTCGTAGCACAGGCCGGGCGCGTCACGCTGACGTCGCGCGCGATGCACAACGATCGCATGTCGGGTTTGCTCGAGCAGTTGACGCGTACGTGCGGATACGACAAGGCCCTTCTCATGAACACCGGGGTAGAAGCCGTCGAAACGGCGATCAAACTCGCACGCCGCTGGGGCTACGTCAAGAAGGGCATCGAACCGGATGCCGCGCGCATCATCGTCTTTTCCGACAACTTCCACGGCCGCACGATGGCCGCGATCAGCGCCAGCACGACACCGGAATATCGCGAAGCCTTCGGCCCTTTCTTGCCGGGATTCGCGACCGTGCCGTTCGGCGACGCCGATGCACTCGAACGAGCGATCACGCCGCAAACGTGTGCCGTCCTCATCGAGCCGATTCAAGGCGAAGGCGGAGTCAACGTTCCTCCGCCGGGTTATCTCAAGCGCGTCTGGGCGCTGTGCCGGGAGCACGAGATATTGATGCTTGCCGACGAAGTGCAGACCGGCTTCGGGCGCACCGGCGATCTCTTCGCGTGCGACTACGATGCCGTCAAACCCGATGTTTTGATCGTCGGCAAAGCGCTAGGCGGCGGTTACTATCCCGTCTCGGCGGCGCTAGCAAACGACGAATTGATGAACCTGTTCGGGCCGGGCGATCACGGCAGCACGTTCGGCGGAAACCCGCTCGGGTGCGCGGTTGCCGAGGCATCCCTAGACGTCATTCTCTCCGAGAACCTTGCCGCGCGCGCCCGCTATGCCGGGGCCGCGATCGTTGCCGGCCTGCGCTCGATTCGATCCCCGCTAGTAACCGGGATTCGCGGACGCGGGCTGCTGCTTGGCTTGGCTCTCAATGTTCCGGCCAGCCGGCTCTCCGACGCCCTGCTCGAACGCGGCATCGCCGCCAAAGAGACTCGCGAGCACATCCTGCGCATAGCGCCGCCCTTGGTCATCAATGACGACGAGATCGCCTACCTGCTCGAGCGCTTCACCGGCGCGCTGGGCAGCCTGCAATCCCACTCTTGACATTCCCCCGTTCGGGCGTGATATGGTTGGCGGGCCGAAGCAGCGGGTCGTTCCGCTCACCGGATGCCTGCGGGCGATCCGGTCTTCACTTAAGGGGCCTACGGCTGGTTCCCACGTGGGGTTGCTCCGGCAGCGCTTTTTTTATTTGGAGATGAGCTCATAGCAAGACCCCTTAGAGTCAACGATCAGATTCGCATCCGTTCGGTCCGCGTGATCGACGAAAACGGTAACCAACTCGGAATTCTCCCGACCGAAGACGCGCAGTCAAGAGCCCGGGTCGCCGGACTCGACCTGATCGAAGTGTCGCCGAACGCGCAGCCTCCGGTCTGCAAGATCGCCGACTACGGGCGGTTGAAATACGAGCAGTCGAAAAAAGATAAAGACGCGCGCAAAAAGCAGCGCCACTTCGAACTGAAGGAAGTGAAACTGCGGCCGAAGATCGAGACTCACGACTACGAAACGAAGGCGCGAATGGCGGAGCGCCTGCTGCTCGACGGGAGCAAGATCAAAGTAACGATCATGTTTCGCGGCCGCGAAATCACGTACACGTCCTTTGGACGGCGGCTGCTCGATCGAATGGCCGAGGACATGGCGCCGCTTGCAACGGTGGAGCGAGAGGCGCGGCTCGAGGGCAAGAACATGTTCATGATTCTGGCGCCCCGCGCGACGCCGACCGGTCCGCCAAAATTTTCTATCCCAGCCAAGGAGCGAACCAGTGCCGAAGATACGCACCCATCGGGGAACAGCCAAGCGAGTGAAGGTCACAGCGAAGGGCAAGCTGCTTCACCGTCATCAATTCGACGGCTGCGGCCACATTCTGAGCAAGAAGAGCCGCAAGAGAAAGCGGAAGTTCCGCAAGGATCAGCCGACATTTAAAGGCGATCTCAAGCGCCTCGCACCGACCATTCCGTATCTGCTCTGAGGGAAAGTTAACACATGGCACGGATCAAACGCGCGGTTGGCGGGATGAAGCATCGCCGCAAGGTGATGAAGCTGGTGAAGGGCTTTCGCGCCGCTCGCCGCCGCAACTATCGGGTCGCAAATGAGGCACTGCTCAAATCGCTGGCGTATGCGTTTCGCGATCGGCGCGTTCGCAAACGCGATTTTCGCTCGCTCTGGATCAGCCGCATCAACGCCGCCGTCCGGCGCGAGGGTCTCTCGTACTCGGTTTTCATGCACGGTCTCAAAAAATCCGGCGTGAGCCTGAACCGCAAGGCGCTCGCCGAACTGGCTATTTCGGACGAGAAGGCGTTCGGAAAGCTCCTCAGTATAGCCCGGCAGGCCTCGCAGAAATAGCCCGCCGGAAAAGGCGAACGCCGTCTAATCTCTAAAACATTGAGCGATATGAAACGTTGGGGCCCCGTCTTTGCGA
Organism: Candidatus Cybelea sp.; assembly: GCA_036489315.1. Classification (NCBI taxonomy): domain Bacteria; kingdom Bacillati; phylum Vulcanimicrobiota; class Vulcanimicrobiia; order Vulcanimicrobiales; family Vulcanimicrobiaceae; genus Candidatus Cybelea; species Candidatus Cybelea sp. Next base: position 3,581 of record DASXFZ010000058.1, on the reverse strand, counting down.
CGGCGTTTTCGCTCTGCGTTTTCGCGCAGGCCGCGCCGCTGGAGGTACGAGCGGAGAGCAGCGTTACGCTCACCCCCGCGCTCGCCGATCGGATCGACGACTTGGCGCGGGAGGAGATTCACGCTGGGCGTACGCCGGGACTGGCCATCGGCATCGTCCAGGATGGCCGCATCGTCTACGCTCGAGGCTTCGGCTTCAGCACGATCGGAAAGCACGTCGCGATGGCCCCGGACACGCAATTCTACGTCGGGGGCCTGACCAAGGAGTTCACGGCGGCCGCGGTGCTGCTGCTCTCGCAAGAGAGTAAGCTCTCTCTCACGGACAAGCTCGGCAAATACATTCCGGAGTTCAAGCTCGGCGCGGCAATTACGGTCGCGCAGCTCCTGACGCAGACCTCCGGCCTGCCGGCGTACGAGCCAAAGGATCCGACCAAATCCGTCAAGCTGGCCGACGTCATCGCCGAGATCGATGCAGGCAAGCCTTTGCCCGCTCCGGGCGCCTACGTCGATTCCCCGCTCAACTATTTGCTCGCGGCGCTGGTCGTGGAGCGCGCGAGCGGCCTTCCGCTCTCGGACTACCTCGAGCAGCACATTTTCATTCCGCTGGTCATGGACAGCACGTTTCTCGCGGGGGACAGCGGAATCGCTCCCACACACGCGACCGGATACACGCGATCGGGCCGTGAGTTCGTTCCGGCTCCCGTCTGGGACCCGACCTGGCTGGGCGGCAATGCCGGATTGGTTACGACGCTCTACGACCTCGCGAAGTGGGACATCGAGATGCCGATACTCCTGCGCGTCGACGCCGTTCGAACGATGTTCGCTCCTACCGCGAGCAACGGCCCGACGCGCTACGGCATGGGATGGGTGATCGACCGGCGCGGCGGCAAGGACTTCGTTTGGTCGAACGGCCAGATTTCCGGCTACCGCGCCATTAGCGCCCTCTTGCCGGAGCAGCACGTCGGCGTCATCGTTCTTTCGAACGCCGACTCTTTTCACGGCTCGGTTGCAATTCCGGAGGAACTTAGCGCTCGCATCCTCGATCTGATCGTCCCGCCGGCGGCGGCGCACTTGGACAACGCGATCGTCGACCGCGCCAAAGAATGGCTCAATCGCTTAGCGACGGGCCAGATCGAGCGGGATGAGCTGACGCCGAGCTTCAGCACGTATCTTACGGACGCTCTGGTCGAACACGATAATCTCGCGGCGCTTGGACCGCTGGTCTCAATCGTGCCCGAATCGAGTACGACCGAACAGGGCGGGGATACTCTCTATGAGTTTCTCGTGCGCTACCGCCGCGCACAGTATCACTACGAGTTCGAGTTGACCCCTCAGGGGAAGATCGACGGCCTCAGCCTATCGGCCTAGCGGGCCGCAAAAGCCCCCCAGAATGCGGTTTCCCTAGTCGTCTCCATCGGCGAGGCGACGCCCTGTCGCCTCGACTACTTTGCCCAACATGGTTACCGCTTCTGCTCGCGTCGCATTGCTGAACATGTAACGCAAGCGCTCGTCTGCATCCTCGACGATCAAGACCGAACGGCGGCCCAACCGAATCGAAGCGATGAGCGAGTTTAAGTACGCCTCGTCTTCAGGCGTCAACGCCGATTCTTCTGCACCATCCCCGCGCGGCTCCAACAATCGCTTGATGACGGCGTCAATGTCGCTGGGTATCTCCACCACAAACCTCCAAAGAAGCAAATCCGCCGCAACGAAATAGCAACGGTTCTCGACGGCGGGAATTGCTCTCTATTTCTAACTATCGACTGGCGTGAGTTCCAATTTCACCTCGAACGCCCTTTAGCCACGATAAACCCAGCATCGTTTTCGCATCCGTTGCGCCGTTAGCGACCAGGCGCCATGCCGCCTCAAGGGTAAATGTGCCGATCTCGATTCGCTCGTCGTCGTCGAAAGCAGGCGCGCCCTCGACAAGTTCGTCTGCATGAAAGATGTGCATGAGCTCCGAGCAGAATCCCGGCGTCATCCAAAACGAACCGATCGGGTTCAACCGCCCGGCCGTGTATCCGGTCTCCTCTTGCAGCTCGCGGCGGGCCCCTTCGGCGGGCGATTCGCCCGCTTCGCTCGTGCCCGCGGGGAGCTCCCAGAGCGACGTCCGTGCGGGATGGCGATACTGGCGAACCAGAACGACCTTACCCGGAGCCGGGGTCGCCAGGATGGCCAGCGATGCTCCGTGTTCGACCACGTCGACGCGATGGGTCGTGCCGTCTTCGTATTCGAGTTCGTCGGCGCGAACGGTAAAGACGCGCCCCCGGAAGACTTCACGTGATTCGAGCACCCGGGGCCGGTAATTCATTGCGGCGTTGACTTGGCGGAAGGCTTGGGCGCAGCCTCGTGGCTAAGCTCGTGAGGTGCCGAAATCTCGCACGTCCATCTGGATCGAAATCGGATGGCTCGGCTTCTTTCTGGTCGTCTTCGTTGCATCGGTCTATCTCTTCGTGCGCACGCTGGTCCCCCACCATTTTAACGACAAAATCGCAATCATGCTCGCCGCGATTTTTTCCGGGCTGATCCTGATTGCTGCCCGCGCGTGGCTCGCGTCCCGCGCCGCAAAGAGCTAGGGAGAGCTCCGAAGATGGCGGCACAGATCGGCGCCCATTCGCCGCGGCTCGCTCGCGTCCGCAAGCTTCGCTCGTCCAAGGGACGCGCCGAGCACGCCCTGTTTGTCTTCGAGGGTCCGACGCTGCTGCAGGAAGCACGCGCCAGTTCCTTTGCGATCGAGGAACTCTTCGTCACGCCCGAAGCATACGCAGCGACACCGCTCGTGCGGGAGATCGAGGCGGACGGGGCGACGGTCCATCTCGTCGACTCTGCCGTCGCCAAGCAGCTCTCCGATCTGACGACCCCAGCCGGGATCGTCGCCGTCGCCCGGCCCCGCCGCTGGGACCTGCCCGCGATCTTCGCAGGCAACGCACTGGTGCTCGTTTTGGCCGACCTTGGCGACCCGGCGAACGCGGGCACGCTGCTGCGCTCGGCGGACGCGTTCGGCTGCGACGGGGTCATCTTCGGGCCGCTCGGCGTGGAGCCGTTCCACCCAAAGGTAGTCCGCGGATCGATGGGGGCCGTCTTTCGCCTGCGCACGGCGGTCGCAAGCCCACCGGAAGTGGCCGCCGCAGCGGCCGCCGCGCACGTTCGGCTGCTGGGGCTCGATACGCGAGGCACGGCGTTGACGGGGGAACTTCGCGAAGGGCCGGCCGCCTTGGTCATCGGTCACGAACGGCGCGGTTTGGGGCCCTGGGAGGCGCTCTGTGACGCCCTTATCGCCCTTCCGATGCGCGGCCGCGCGGAGAGTCTGAGCGCGGGCGTGGCGGGCTCGATTGCCCTCTTCGAAGCGAGCCGAACGTATCCGCGGCAATAGGTTCGAAATATTTGTCAAGAGAGTACTCGGGGGGCAAAAAGTCAAGACTACCAGCGCTAAAACTCGCATGGTATACTCACCCCATTCCGCGACGAGGGCCGCCCTGGAGCCGACGGCTAGAAGGAGACTGCAAAGCGCTATGGCAACGTCCAATCTCTTCTGGAGGCTTTTCGCCCAAACGGGTTCGATCGACGCTTATCTGGCATACC
>DASXFZ010000057.1 GCA_036489315.1 Candidatus Cybelea sp. | reverse complement strand
CCGACAAATGTGTCCGAGTTCGCCTGCAGCCGCCCTCCAAACGAGAGCGTTACGAGTAAGCCGTTTAGAGCGCGGCGCCGAGACGAATGAGGCCGCTTGAGTCTTCGAAGACTTCGCTCCAATAGCGCATCATCGTGAGATCGGCTTCGTGTTTGCCGATAAGGTCCGGGATCGGCGTTCCTTCAACCATGTCGATGAGCAGCGTGGCGAAGTTGATGCCCGCGGCAGTCGTTAGCGCGAGCGTTCCGGAGAAGCGCGGGTTCATCTCGAAGATCGAAAAGCTGCCGTCCTCGCGCAGCATCCCCTGAACGTTGGCGGGGCCTTGCAGGCCGCTGCGCTCGACCACGTCGCGGACGATTCGCTCGATCAAGGGATGGTGATAAGTTCTGCCCTTAACCGATACGCCGGCTTTGATCGCGATGCGTTCGCGGGGGACCGCGGCGACGACGCGACCCGGTGCAGCAGCGAAGCAGTCGACGGTAAACTCCGTACCGTCGACCGCCTCTTGGACGATGAGGCCGCTGCGGCCGCGCGCCGTTTCGTGCAGGGAATGGACGCTCTCGATGCGCGCCGTGCCGACCGAGCCGGAGCCGCGCTGCGGCTTAAGATAGACTGGGAAGCGTTCGATCTCGATGCCCGGCTCGTAAGCGCGCGTGAGCGGTCCGGGGACGCCGATCTCTTCGAGGAAATCTGCGAACTCGAGTTTGTCGCCGGTCTTGCTGAAAATGTCTCGCGGGGGCACCAGCAGATGGCAGCCGATCGATGCGAACCGCTCGCGCGCCTCGTCGAGCGGCGGAAACTCGCTCTCGACGATCAGCGGGACGAAGAGCCCGATCTGCAGCCGCCGCGCGGCCTCCAAGCACGCCTGTGCAAAGCCGGGGGCGACCGCGCGCGGCAGCAGCACGAAATCGTCGACGAAGGCTTTGGTCGCGCAGCGAGGATCCATGTCGCCGGCGGCGATGAAGCGAGCTCGGCCGTCATCGCGCAGCGCTTTGATCAGTGACTGCGCGGTGACTGTGCCCCCCGCGGTGATCATGACGCGCCGGGGATTAAAGGGCATCGTGAGGCGTCCAGTGACGCCGAAAGTCGCGGGTTTCGATCGTGCCCGAATGATGAAAGATGTAGAACTGGCCATCGGGCCCGACGTAGATGCTATCGCGCGTCATCGGATCGACGCCGTAGAATACGACCGCTTTCTCGCGTCGATCGTACACTGCTCGCCAGTGATAGCCTTTCGGGAGGTTGTTGTAGCCATAGTTGGCGTGAGAGGTGCAGGCAGCGAGCGCAAGCGCGATGCTGGTAAGCAGCGCCCGTTTCATGCGCGAGCTAAGCGGCGTTAGTAGGATCGAACGTTCTGTAAACCCGCCGCCTTGAATGCCGCCGCGATCTTTGGTGCGTCGGCACCCGGGTCGGGATACAGGACGACCGAGCGCCCTTCGTCGATCGCATCGTCGAAGTTGTCGACTTCGTCGTCGGGGACCGGAAACGCGCTGAGGTAGTGTTTGGTCGTGCCGCCGTGGACGAAAATATCCGACCAGAGGTCGGGTCCGCCGATTCCCGGGACCGAGGTTCCTCCGGAATCGGGAAGCACCCCCGTGCCGCGCGTCATCTCGTCGGCGTAGGCGTCCGAGTCGACTTCGGTGACGACGTTGACGAAGTGCAGTAACGTGGACGACTCGGTGCAGCTTCCGTCGCTTGCCAGGACCTTCACGTGCGTGGGGTCGACTTGTGCGGCCGTGAGCGCGCTTTCGAGCGCGGCGGCATCCGTGCCGGGATAGATTCCGATGACCAAACCTGCTGCCACGCGACTGTGACTCCTTTAGCTTTTGTAGACGGTGATTGCGTGGGCGAGCCGTTCGACGCCGATACGGATATTCTTCTCGGAGGCATTTGAGAAGTTCAAACGCATTCCGTCGTGGACGTCGCGCCCGGGATAGAAACTCACGCCCGGAACGAAGACGACTTTCGACTCGGCGGAGATCTTTAAAAGCGCCGTCGTATCGACGTCGGGGACCGTCACCCAAAGGAACATTCCCCCCGCCGGGCGCGTGAAACGGGCGCCCTCCGGCATAAACTCGGCGAGGGCCTCAGCCATGACGCCGCGGCGCCGCGCGTAGGTTTCCGCGATCCGCCGGACGTGCGACTCGAAGGCGTCGCCGCTGCTGACGTATTGATGGAAGACGTACTGCGCGAAGGTCCCGCTGTGCAGGTCGGCGCCTTGTTTGGCGAGCACGACCTTCTCACGAATTTCCTCGTCGCGCGTTACGAGCCAGGCGATGCGCATGCCGGGTGCCATGATCTTCGAACCGGTTCCGGAGTAGATGATCGGAGCCGTCGTCTCGTAGGAGATCAGCGAGGGGAGATCCGTGCCCTCGAAGCGCAGCTCGCAGTATGGATCGTCTTCGACGATTGGCAGGTCGTAGCGTTCGCAGATGCGCACGACGATCTCGCGCCGGCGCGCCGCGAGCGTCCGGCCGGTCGGGTTTTGAAAGTTCGGTACGAGGTAGAGCAGCTTCGGAAACGGATCGGCGCGTTCGAGCACGCGCTCAAGCGCGTCGGGGATCAGGCCGTCTTCATCGGTGTCGACGGTGAGATAACGCGCTTGATAGGCATCGAAGGCCTGAATTGCACCGAGGTACGTGGGATCCTCGAGCACGACGTGATCGCCCGGATCGAGGAAGACTTTGCCGATCAGATCGAGACCCTGCTGCGAACCGTTGACGATCGTCACGCAATCGGGGTCGACGTCTCGCTCGATGCGCCGCGCCAATCGTGCAGCGACCCAGCAGCGCATCTCGGGAATGCCCTCCGTGACGCTATACTGCAACGCGGCAGGCCCGTAGCGCTCCATCACGAGGCGCACCGCCTCGGTAATTTCCTCGATCGGAAAAAGTTCGGGCGCGGGAAGTCCGCCGCCGAACGAAATGACGTCCGGCTGCTGCGTGACCTTCAACATCTCGCGGATCGTCGAAGCGCGAAGATGGGACGTCCGCTCCGCGAACTTCGCGGCTCGCGAGATGGTAGACATCCCCCCTAATTTAGCCGGAGGTCAGCGGCGGTCCGCTTATTGGAGACCCTAATGAGTCCGAGGTGAAGGAGAGGATCGTCGCGCCCAGGCCGATCAGCCCAACGAAGATCAAAACCAGGGTGCCGATCACCGGCACGAGCTCGGCCGCCGTGATCAAGGCGATGCCGGCGAGCAGTGCCACCAGCGGCGAAGGGGTCGTCGTCGGGCTCACGAGCTCGCATAGCCGGCGCCCGATCAGCAGCGCCAGCGCGGCGGTCCCTAGGAAGGCGCTCGCCAGCAGAAAGACCATCTCCAGCAGGATCAGCGGTATCAAAAGGATCGTGATTGCCAGGAGAATTGCCAGCGGTATTACCGCGATGCAGCCGACCAGGCCCGCGGCAACGGAGAGGCCGGGATGACGCTCGAGGCGATCCAAGACCATCCGGGTGCGCAGCGGAAAGATCAGAAAAACCAGCAGCGCGAGCACGTTCCAGGAGAGCCGCCAGAGCAGGCGGTGATCCGGCACGAAGGCGCTGTAGCCATAGCCTCCTTCCGAGGGCGCCCACGGAACGACGGCCTGCGCCACGGCGCTGCCGACCTCGTGAACCTGGCCCGTCACCACGCCTCCGGGGCGCGGATCGTAGCTGCCGCCGACGACGTTGAGATCTCCCTCGACGATCCCTTCGATCGTGGCGTCGCCGAAGATCACGGTCAGGTCCCCGTCGACGACCTGTCCCGGCTCGACGACCACCGAGCCGAAGTACGTGCCGCCGTGGTAAATCGCTTGCGTCTGCGCAAGGGCCGGCCGGGCGAGGGCGACGATCGCAATGAGGACGACCGCAATGAGGGATAAGCGCTTTATCACAAACGAGGGCTCCGGGCGAGGTAGACGGCCAGCATCGGCCGCAGCCGGCGATAGCCGTAGAAGATTGCGCAAAAGAGGACGACGTCGAGCAGCAGCACGCCGCTCACGGCCGCGGCGAGGACCGAGGTTGCCGGCGAGATGACGCGCACGGCGGCGTCGACGGCGAGGAGGCTGCGTGCGGTCTCTGCGGCCAGGGCTGCGAAGAACCCGCTGAAATCGTGAGCGCGCGAAGCTGCAAAGCCGAGCAACGCCCAAGCGATGGCGAGGTAACCCAGCAGCGGCACCCAGAGCGGGAAACGTTGCACGGTGTGCGGCGCGGTTTGGCGGGCTTGCGAAACGATCGTCTTGGTAAACTCCGACCCGACGCTGCCCGGGGTGCTTGCGGTGGCGAGCAGCGCATCGACGACGCGCAGCTCGTGCAGCAGCGACTCGCAGGCGGTGCAGTGGCGGAGGTGGTGAGCGACCGCGCGGGTGCGGCGGATGCTCAGCATCCCCTCGAGATACGCGTCGAGCAGCGGCTCAAACGAGGAGCAGCGCATTCGGGCCCCCCTTCTGTCCGACCGATTCCAATGATCCGACGGCGAGCGCCTCGCGCTCGCGCATCTTCTTGGTCAGAGCAATCTTGCCGCGATGAATCAACGTCTTCACGTTACCCAGCGACAGGCCCAGCGTGCTCGCAATCGTTTGATACTCCATGTTGTCGAAATAACGAAGCGCCAGCACGTTTCGCGTCCGTTCCGGCAGTTCGGCGAGCGCCGCACGCAGTTCGCGTTCGGCTTCTTTGCGCAACAAGCCGCCCGCCGGATCGGCTTGCGGAGACGAATCGGCAAAGACCGTTTCCAGCGTTTGCTCCTGGGGCAGCTCCTGCAGCTGCGGCGCGCGCTGGGATTTGGCAAGGTAGGTGCGGATCACGTTGCGCGCGATCTGGTAGACCCACGTCGAGAACTTTCCAAGCTGCGGGTTGAACGTGTTCAGATGGGCGTAGGCGCGCAGGAAAGTCTCCTGCGAAAGATCGGCCGTTTCCGACGGATTGCGCACCGTCGCCCCGATGAAATTCGCTATGCCGCGCTTGTAGCGATCGACGAGCACGCCGAAGACCTCTCTTTCCCCGGAGCGCACTCGATACACCAGAGCCTCGTCGCTCTGATCACGGAATGCCATCCTCCCCTCGTTTCGGTTCCTTTGGCGGCTTCTACCTAGGCCGCGCGCGTTTGTTACGCACGAAGCGATCCAAGGGACGGGTTGCCGGCATCTCGCGCGGAGAGGACCGGCGCCGTCCCGTTCAACGGCCAATCGATGCCCAGCTCCGCATCGTCCCAAGCCACCGCGAACTCCGCTGCCGCGTCGTACGCAGCGCTCTGCTTGTACCAGAAGATGGTCCGGTCTTCGAGGGCAAGAAAGCCGTGGAGGAAGCCGCTGGGGATATAGAGCTGGCGCCCGTCGCCGGCCGAGAGGGTCGTGCCGTACCAGCGGCGATAGGTCGGGCTTTCCGGCCGCACGTCCACGATGACGTCGTAGGCACTGCCGTGCAGGACGGAGACGATCTTTGACATCCGCACCGCCCCGTGGAGTCCGCGCAAGACGTTCCGGCGCGAAAGCGAAGAGTTATCTTGAACGAACGAATCACGGATGCCGCATTCGCGATACCGATCGAGCGAGAACAGCTCCCGAAATGAGCCTCGGTCGTCAGTGAAGACGCGCGGTGTCAGCACCAAGGCGCCGCTAAGGGGTAAATTCTCGACCGTCATGAGAACGTCGATTCGATGAACGGCAGCATGAGTCCACCGCGCACTCTTTTGCTGCGCCGGGGACTCGAGCGTCTGCGCGCCAGCGCAATCGTCAAGCAAAGCCTTCTCGTCTTCACTGCCGGCATGGTCGTCAACGTTTGCGGCTTCGTCGCGCACGCCATCGCCAGCCGGCAGCTCGGCGTTACGGAATACGGTGGCCTCTACGCCCTCATCAACGCGGCGCTGATTGCCTCTCTGCCTGCCGCTTTTGTCGCACCGGTCGTGGCGCAGCTCGCTGCCGAGTTTCGTGCCCTCCACGACGACGGCCACTTGCGCGGATTGACCGACAGCATTGCGGGCGGCTTTGCAAAACTGGGAGCGCTCTATCTCATCGTCGCGACGATCGGCGCGTTTCCGTTTGCGCATTTTCTCCACGTGCCGGTCTGGTCCGTGCCGTTTGTCGGCCTGCTCGCGGGCGTGACGCTCTTCGTCAACGCCCTGCGCGCCATCGCTCAGGGCACGCAAGACTTCGTCGGTTACGGCTTTTCAAATGCTGCCGAGGGTATCGCGAAGGTCATCGGCATATCGGTGCTCATCGCGCTCGGGCTGCGGCTGGGCGGCGGCATCGCCGGCTTCATTCTCGGGCCGGCGTGCGCGCTGATCTATCTCGGAATGCGTCTGAAGCGGCGGTATATCGTTTCCGAGCCTCGCGCCGTGCGCTACGACTGGCAGCGCATTCTCAACGCCGGCGCCGGTGCCGCGGCGGCGACGATCGCGATCGCGCTGATGGGTTCGGCCGACGTCGTACTGGTGAAGCACTATTTCGCGCCGCACGAAGCCGGGCTCTATGCCGCCGCATCGCTCGGCGGCAAGATGCTGCTCTACCTCGTCGGGTTTGTCCCCACCGTTCTGCTGCCGCAAGCCGCCGATCGCCACGCGCGCGGCGCACGGACGCGAGAAGTCTTGGCCGGCAGCCTGACGATGCTCGTGACCGTCGCGCTCTGCGGCATCTTCATCTTTTATTTCTTCGGACTCGACGTACTGCACGCGCTCGTCGGCCACGCCTACGACGCCGCCGCGCCATTGCTGGTGAAGTACGGCCTCGCGATGGTGCTGCTCGCACTGACGAACTCACTGACCTACTACGGCATCGCGACGCACCGTCTCGGCTTTACGATACCGCTCTTCGTCTGTACGCTGGGCACCCTAACCGCTATCATCGCGATCCATCCGACGCTCGGCGCCGTCGTCGAAATCATGGTGCTGGGGAACTTCGCAGCGGCGCTCGCCGTTACGGTTGCACTGCTTTTGCAGCGGCGCTCGAACGGCCGTCGCTCGACGGTGTGAAGCGCGTCCTCGTGATCGGCGGATCCGGGCAGCTCGGAACCGCGATCGCCCTTCGATGGCGCGATTTCGAAATCGTTGCACCGGCTCACGACGAACTCCCGATCGAGCAAACACCGCTTCTCGAGGAGGCGCTGGACCGCGTCGCTCCCGAGGTGCTCGTCAACGCGGCGGCGTTTCACGACGTCGATCGCTGCGAAGCCGAGCCGCAGCGGGCATTCGAGATCAACGCTCGCGCGGCCGGCGACGCGGCCCGCCTCGCGGCCGCGCGTGGGGTCGTCTTCATGACGATCAGCACCGACTACGTCTTCGATGGGAAAAAAGGCGAGCCGTATGCTGAGAGCGATGCCCCCAACCCGCTCTCCGCCTACGGCGCCAGCCGCCTGGCGGGTGAACGCCTGGTCGAGGCTGCGGGCGGCCCGGCTTTTATCGTACGGACCTGTGGTCTCTACGGCGCCTCTCGCTCGCCGGCGCATCGCCCTACCTTTATCGAGCGGATCGTCGGGCAGGCTCGCGCGGGTGAGCCGGTCCGGGTGGTAGCCGACGTCATCGCTTCGCCGACCTATTCCAACGATCTCGCCGATGCGCTGCGCGCGCTTGCTGCAACGGAGGTCTACGGGCTCTACCACGCCGCCGGTGCCGGAGCCGTGAGCTGGTTCGAATTCGCCCGGGAGGCGCTGGCGCAAGCCCGGGTCGAGTTGCCGATCGAGCCGATTACTGCCGGTCAGTGGAAAGCCGCGGCGATTCGCCCGCGCTTCTCCGCGCTCGACAATGCGAAGCTGCGCGAACGCGGCATCTCCCTGCGGCCCTGGCGTGCCGGCTTGGCCGAATATCTTGGGGCTTTGCCTCAGATTGGCGTAAGATAGAGCGCTGTGGAACTGCGAATCGACCGGCAAAGCATCCAGCGCTGCCGCGAGCTCGCCGGGGCGATCGCCGCGGTTACGCTCGCGCAGCGGTTTCGTCACGGACGGCCGCGCGGGTGAGCAAGACCGCGCTGGTTACCGGCATAACCGGCCAAGACGGCTCGTATCTCGCCGAACTGCTGCTTGATAAGGGGTATCGCGTCGTCGGCATGACGCGGCGCACGAGCACCGAGGTGCACGAGCGAATCGAGCACATCGTCGACGACATCGAGATCGTCTCCGGCGATCTGCTCGATCAAAGCTCGATCACTTCGATCATCGCCGAGGCTCGCCCCGACGAGATCTACAATCTGGCCGCGCAGTCGTTTGTGCCGGCTTCGTGGGGCCAGCCCGTGCTCACCGGCGAGTTCACCGCGCTCGGCGTTACTCGCGTGCTGGAAGCGATACGCCAAGTCGACCCGGGGATTCGCTTCTACCAGGCGTCGAGCTCGGAGATGTTCGGCAAGGTCGTCGAGACCCCGCAGCGGGAAACGACTCCGTTCTATCCCCGCAGCCCGTACGGCGTTGCCAAGGTCTACGGGCACTGGATCACCGTCAACTATCGCGAGTCGTACGATCTCTTCGCCTGCAGCGGCATCTGTTTCAACCACGAATCGCCGCGCCGCGGCAAGGAGTTCGTTACGCGCAAGATCGCCGACGGCGCGGCGCGGATCAAGCTCGGCCTCGCGCGCGAGCTGCGCCTTGGAAACCTCGACGCGCATCGCGATTGGGGCTTCGCCGGCGACTACGTACGCGCGATGTGGCTGATGCTGCAGCAGCCGTCCCCCGAAGACTACGTGCTGGCGACGGGCCGGACCCACAGCGTGCGCGACTTCGTGCGCATCGCCTTCGAAGCTGCGGGGCTCGGATCGTTCGAACCCTACGTCGTCCGCGATCAGCGCTTCGTGCGCCCGGCCGAGGTCGACATGCTGATCGGCGATCCCGGGAAGGCGCGCCAAGAGTTGGGCTGGGAACCCGAAGTCGGCTTCGAGCAGCTGGTAACGATGATGGTCGAGGCCGAACTCGAGCGGCTCGCCGCGCGCTCGCGGGTCTAGGAGCGCAGCGCCGTGCGGGCCATGGTTACGGGAGCGAGTGGATTTGTTGGACGCCGGCTCGTCGAGGCGCTGCGCCGGGACGGCGCCGAGGTATTGGCCTGCGGCGGCCCGCACGATCGAGAGCCCGAGTACTTTCCCATCGATCTCGCCGACGCCGCATCGCTGAGTGCCGCGCTCGCGGCAGCGCGCCCGCAGGTCGTCTTTCATCTCGCCGCCCAAGCCTTCGTGCCGGAATCGATAAGCTCGCCGCTGGCGACGTTCGAGACCAACGCGCTGGGCACGGCGCGTCTCGCCGAGGCGGTGCGCGCTTACGGCGCCGATCCGACACCGCGCATACTCTTCACGAGCTCGGCCGAGGTTTACGGCGTGCGCGAGGCGGGCGAGTATCCGCTGCGAGAGTCGCTCGACCCGCGCCCGGCCAACCCCTACGGGGCGAGCAAAGCCGCGGCTGAAGCGATCCTGTTGGCAGAGGCGCAAAGCTACGGTCTGGACGTCGTGATCGCGCGCGCGTTCAATCAGATCGGCCCAGGCCAGAGCGAGCCGTTCGTCGTCGCCTCGATGGCGGCACAGCTCGCTCGCATCGCCGGCGGCGCGCAGCCACAGATGTACGTGGGCAACCTCGCGTCCGGTCGCGACTTTTTGGATGTTCGCGACGTTGTCGAGGCCTATCTGGCGCTCGCGCGCCGCGGCGAAGGCGCGCACATCTACAACGTCTGCAGCGGGCGCGCCGTGACTATCCGCGATATACTGCGCGAGCTGATCGCGATCGCGCGCGTGCCGGTCGAGGTTCGTGAAGACCCGCAGCGCTTGCGCAAGGTCGACGTGCCGCTGACGGTCGGCAGCCCCGAACGCTTGCACGCGGCGACCGGCTGGCAACCTCGCTTTTCGCTCGTTGCGACGCTGAGGGACATCTATCAATCCGCTCTCCAAAAGGAAGAAGCATGATGCGGGCCTTCGTTTTCAAGAACCGCGGACTCTTATTGAGTTTACCCGCCGCGCTGCTGGCCAAGTGCGGCCGGCCCAGTGCGGCGAGCATTGCGCTGGGGCTGCCGATCGCGATCGCCGGCGAGTTGGTGCGTTGCTGGGCCGTGGGCTATTCGGGTGAAACGACCCGCGGCGACGTTGTCGAAGCGCCCGAACTCGTAACGGCTGGGCCGTACGCGTACGTGCGCAATCCTCTCTATGTCGGAAACTTCATCACGGCGGCCGGCTTCGCGATCGCCTTTACGGGAAAGAACCGCTTTATGGTGCGCGTGCTGCTCGCGGGAGGTTCGCTCGCGGCGATGGCCGCGGTTTACGCCGCGATCGTCCCGCACGAGGAAGCCTTTCTGCGTTCGCAGTTCGGCGAGGCGTTCGACGACTATTGCGATCGTGTGCCGCCGGTCGTGCCGCTGCTTATTCCGATTGAAGGCGGGACGAGCGTGTGGAAGCCTGAGGCCGTACGCACCGCCGAGAGCAAGACCTTCGTTACGTTTGCCGCAATGCTGGCCGCATTGCTGATGAAGGCTCGCAAAGAGTGACCGCTGGGACCGGGCCGGCGACGCGGCGGCTACGCGTCGCGCTCGTCGCGACGGTTCTGGTCGCGCTGCTCGAGTTTTGGGGTGGAGCGGCTTCACGCAGCTTGGCGTTGACCGGAGATGCGGTGCACGTCTGCATGGATGTCGTCGCGCTTGCGCTCGCGCTGATTGCCGCGGTCGGAGCGGCGAGGCCGGCCGATACCCGGCGTACGTTCGGTTACGGCCGCATCGAGGTGCTCGGCGCGCTCGTCAACGGAACGCTCCTCCTCGTTGCGACGATCGCGATCGTCTACTTTGCCGTTCGCCGTTTCGCCGCGCCGGTCGAGCCGCAAGCGGGCTTGATGACCGCTGTCGCCGCCGTCGGGCTAGCGGTCAATGCCGGCGTCGGCCTCTCTCTGCGCTCTGTGGGCAAGAGCGATCTCAACGTGCGAGCCGTCCTCTTTCACGTGATGGGCGACGCGCTCGGCGCATTTGCGGTCATCTTCGGCGGAATCGCGATCGCGCTGACGCACGTCGCCTGGATCGATCCGCTGCTCTCGCTTTTCGTCGCAGCGATCATCGTCGTCGGCGTGGCCCGTCTCTTGCGCGACGCGACCGAGGTGCTGCTCGAAAGCGTCCCGGGCGACGTCGACAGCGCCGACCTCGTGAAGCATCTCAAAGCAATCGCGGGGGTCACCGGCGTTCACGACCTGCACGTGTGGTCGATCGGCAGCGGCTCGCACGCGCTCTCCGCACACGTCTCGATCGACGATCGGCGGCTGAGCGAAGCGACCAACGTGCTCAGGCGAATCGACGACTGCGCCAAAGAAGACTTCGGGATCGAGCACGTCACGATTCAATTCGAATGCGAGAGCTGCCCGATCGTCGTGCGACATTGAAAGGCGTCCGAGGCGCGCTGCTGCTCGCGCTCGTCTGAGCCTTACTCGTCGTCGACCGGCTGACCCGATGGCCGCTGATGCAGGAAGTACGACTGCGAATATCGCGCCTGGATCGTGACGAACTTTCGTGGCTTCTGGCTGAAATCGAAGAAATCGTTGACGAAATCGGCCGAGGTACCGTCCGTCGTCCCAAGGCGCCCTAAACTCCAGTTATCTTCCACGAAACGCACGATGCTTCCAAACTCGTATTGCCGATGGGAGATGTAGCCGGCTTTCGCATAGGGAGCGACGACGATCATTGGAACGCGAAAACCAAGGCCGCCGTAATGGCGTGGGCCCGGCGGTGCAACGTGGTCGTACCAGCCGCCCCAGTCGTCCCAGACGATGATAATCGCGGTCGTATCCCAGGCTGGGCTCTGACCGATTGCGTTGACGATCTGCGATACCCAGGAGGGTCCGGTATCGGAGCCCTCGCGCGGATGATCGGAGTTGTGAGCGTCGGGTATAATCCATGAGACCGCCGGCAGCGTGTCGCGATTGATGTCGGTAAAGACTCGCTTCTCCGGCGAAATGTCGTTCGCCGTCCACTGGGGACCGTTTCGTACCGCTGCGATTGCCTCAAATGCATTCCACTGCTGGCCGGGCAGCGTCGCGATGCTTGGCGTATAGTACCGCCAGGAGACATCCTTAGCATCGAGGAGGTCCCGTAGCGTGCGATAGGTGAGGCAGGGCCGCGGACCCTGCTGGCTGAGGTACCGGTTGTCGGCGGTGATCAAAGAGGTGACGGTGCCCGGGGGAGCGTCGCAGCCCCACGGAGGGAGGGTCGGAAAGTCGATGAGGCTCTTTTCGTCGCCGATCTCTGTGCCGCCGCGTATGAGATCTTGATGCGCGGTAAAGCTGCCGCTGCCCTGAGTCTGAAACGTATGGTCAGACAGGACGTACTCTTGCGCGAGCTTCCAATACGGCGCAATCTGCGCAGGATTCACGTACTCGTAGACCGCGGTTCCGGGTGGAACAAGATCGAAGCCATCCATCTTTCCGCCATCGTATTCTTTGATCCACTGCAGGTAGCTGTGATTCGTTCCCAGTGATGTATTGAGATCCGCCTCTCGCAGAGGGAGCTTGCCGTCGTGCGTCTTACCTACGGTCGTTCCATCCGCGCCGGGAAACGTTGCGAAGAGATTATCGAAGCTGCGGTTCTCCTGAACGACGATGACGACGTGCTTGAAGTACTTTCCCTTTTTCGCCGGTGGGGGCGGGGGAAGAGGCGGCAAAGCGGCGGCGGCGCCGGTACTACCACCACCGCAAGCCGTCAGTGGCGCCCCTAACGTTGCGGCGAATGCGAGAGCGGCGAATGCGAAACGCCACGAAACGCGACGTAGACCCTGCATAGTATTCAAAGGTATCGTCCGGGACCGGGCGTCATCCCTGCCTTGGGCAACCTGGCCGCCCGACGACCAGTGACCGCAGGGCGCCCATGCGCGCCCGCAAAATGAACGCATGGTTATGAAGATAGAATCCAAGGCCGTCGTACTGGGAATGGCCCGCACACCATTCGGAAAGCTCGGGGGAGCGCTCGCTCCGCTCTCCGCCACGACCCTCGGTGCCGTCGCCTTGACGGCTGCCGTCGAGCGCGCCAAAATCGACCCGACGGAGGTCGAGCACGTCATCTTCGGCGAGGTTCTGCAAGCGGGCGTCGGGCAGAACCCGGCGCGGCAAGTGCTCTTCAAGTCAGGCCTCGCGAAGACCGTAACTGCCGACACC
Organism: Candidatus Cybelea sp.; assembly: GCA_036489315.1. NCBI lineage: Bacteria > Bacillati > Vulcanimicrobiota > Vulcanimicrobiia > Vulcanimicrobiales > Vulcanimicrobiaceae > Candidatus Cybelea > Candidatus Cybelea sp. The sequence continues at coordinate 52,422 of DASXFZ010000057.1, read as the reverse complement.
GTTAACAAAGTTTGCGCGTCGGGACTCCTGGCGGCCGTCAATGCGATGCGCTCGATCAATGCGGGCGCCAACTCGGTGATCGCCGCCGGCGGCATGGAGTCGATGTCGAACGCACCCTACCTTTTGCGCGACGCTCGCTGGGGCTACCGCTTCGGCGACGGTAAGCTCGTCGACGCGATGATCTACGACGGTCTTTGGGATCAGTATTTTCCGATGACGATGGCGACGCAGGGCAGCAAGGTTGCGATCGAGCTGGAGCTGTCCCGTGACGATCAGGATCGCTTTGCTTACGAGAGCCATCGGCGCGCGTCGCAAGCGCACGACGCCGGTCACTTCGACGAGGAGATCGTCGCGGTCAACGTCGCGAGCAAAGCGAGGGATAAGGTCGTGGTGGCGCAATTGCCGCGCCAAGGAAAAGTGCGCGTGCCGGCCGCCGTCGGCGCCTCGAGCTCGGTTTGGGAACACGAGCCGTCGGCAGAGTTTACGCTTGACTATGCATCCTACGCGCCGTTTCTCACCGGCGAGCATCCACACGCGCGCGTCGACCGCGATGAAGCGGTTCGCATCGACGCGAGCATCGAAGCGATGGCGAAGCTGAAGCCGCTCGAAAAGAACGGCACCGTCACCGCCGGCAACGCACCGGGGGTCAACGACGGTGGGGCCGCGCTGATCCTTTCTGATTCGGATTACGCGCGAGAGCGCGGCTACGAGCCGCTCGCGACGATCGTCGAGCACGCGACCATCGCCTGGGACTCGCCCTACATCAGCCTCACGCCCGCGATGGCCGCGCAGAAACTCCTCGATCGCGTCGGCTTGACGCGCAACGACATCCACGTTTGGGAGATCAACGAAGCCTTTTCGACGGTCGCGATCACCTCGGGCCGGCGTCTCGGCCTCGAAGACGGCCTCATCAATCAGTACGGGGGCGCCGTCGCAATGGGCCATCCGATCGGCGCCTCAGGCGCGCGAATTCTCATCACGCTCATCAACCAATTACGCAAGCGCGGCGGCGGCTACGGCATCGCCTCCATCTGTTCGGGCGGCGGGCAGGGCGATGCAGTTCTGGTCGCAGTGTGATTGTAGGGATTTGAATCTCGGTGCATACCGCGTCTGCTGGGACGCTCGCTTTTTTCGCATCCGGCGAAAAAAGCTGCTCCGTTCGTCGTCGCTCCCGCCATCTGTGGCTCCGCTCCTCCTTCACGGGCCCCTCAGCCGCAGTATCCACCGAGATTCAAATCCTGAGGTGAACCGGGAATCAAACTGCTTGCAGATACGAATTGCGGCCGATGATTGAGACGAGGGGAGCGCAGTTCGAAATCAGCGACGAACAGCGGCAGATCGGGGCGGTGGCGGCCGAGATCGCGCAGCGCGAGATCGCGCCGCACATCGAGCAATGGGATCGCGAGCACGTCTTTCCACGCGAGTTGTACGGCAAGCTGACGCAAGCGGGAATCATGGGGATGCTCGTCCCCGAAGAGTACGGCGGCGTCGAGGCCGAGTATCTCGCGTACGCGCTTGCGATCGAAGAGCTGGCGCGCGTCGACGCCGGCACCGCCGTCACCGTCTCGGTGCATTCGATGATCTGTTCGGCGATTCTGAAGATGGGCATGCGCGAGCAGAGGGAGCGTTGGCTGCCCGCGCTCGCGACTGCCGACGTGATCGCCGGCTTCGCACTTACCGAATCCGACGCGGGCTCGGACGCGGCTGCGTTGCGCGCGACCGCCAAGCGCAGCGAGGGCGGCTACGTGCTGAACGGCCGAAAGCAGTGGTGCACGAGCGGCAGCTACGCCGGCGTCGTCATGGGGATGTTTCGCACCGGCGGTCCGGGCGCGAAGGGGGTCAGCGCGTTTCTCGTCGAGCCTTCGTCGCCCGGCGTCAGCGTCGAGCGCGTTACCGAGAAGCTGGGAATCCACACCAGCAATACCTGCGACCTCGCATTCGACGACGTGCACGTCGCACAAGACGCTCTGCTCGGCGACGAAGGCGCCGGCTTCGGCAACGCGATGACCGCGTTGACGGCCGGACGCATCGGCATCGCGGCGCAAGCGATCGGTATTCTCGCGGCGTGCCTCGATGAATCGGTGAAGTTCGCGAAGGAGCGCGTCGCGTTCAGCAAGCCGATCGGTGCGTTCGAGGGGATTTCGTTCAAAATCGCGCAGATGGCGATGGACCTCGATGCCGCGCGCATGCTTACCTACCGCGCCGCTTCGCTGGCCGATGCGGGCGAACCGTTTGCCATTGCCGCCAGCAAAGCAAAGCTTTTCGCCTCGACCGCCGCCCGCAAACACGCGGCCGAAGCGCTGCAGATCCACGGCGGCTACGGCTACACGACCGAGTTCCCCGTCGAACGGCACTACCGCGACGCGAAGATCACCGAAATCTACGAGGGAACCTCGGAGATCCAGCAACTCATCATCGCTCGCTCGCTGCTCGGCCGCCTCGACTAACTGCGACAGAAATAGCAAGGGGCCGGACGCGCGCGTTCGCGAACCTCTCGGCCCGCTATGAATCTGATGGAGTATCAAGGCAAGGAGCTCTTCCGGCGCGCCGGCATCGCCGTGCCCCGCAGCGCGCACGCGCACACACCCGCGGAGGTCGCCGAGTTCATCGAACGGACGCCCGGCGAGTGGGTCGTCAAAGCGCAAGTTTTGATGGGCGGCCGGGGTAAGGCCGGCAAAATCAAGATGGCCGGCGACGCGGCGAAAGGCCGCAGCGTCGCGCAGGAGATCATGGCGACGCCGATGCCGCCGAACCGGCAGAACCCAAACGGCGAGCCGATAAAATCGCTTCTCGTCGAAGAGCGCCTCGAGATCGCTAAAGAGGCGTACTGCGCGATCGCGATCGATCGCGCCGCACGGCGCCCGGTCTTCATCGTCAGCCGTTACGGCGGCATGGAGATCGAGGAAGTCTCTTCGGAGCATCCTGAATCGATAGCCAAGTTTTACGTCGATACGACGATCGGGTATTCGCCGTTCATCGGACGCGAGCTCGCCTTCGCGGCGCAGCTCGATCCCGGCTATCGCAAAGAGTTTCCGGCGATCGCGGGCGCGCTCTACGAAGCATTTTTCGCCTACGGCGCAAAACTTGTCGAGATCAATCCGCTGGCACTGACTGCCGACGGGCGGGTCGTCGCCTCCGACGCCAAAGTCGAGCTTGACGACGACGGGTTGTTCAGGAATCCGGAGTTCGGCCAGTGGCATTCGGTGCTGCCGCTCGAAGAGGATGAACTGTTCGCCTCGGGTGCCGGCGTCGGAATCCGCAACTTTCGCAGGTTTCCCGGCGACGTCGGCACGATGGCCAACGGCGCGGGCTTGGCGATGGCCACAATGGACGCCGTGAGCAACGCCGGCGGCAAGATTGCCAACTTCCTCGACGTCGGCGGCGGGGCGAACGCGCAGCGCGTTCGCAACTGCTACGAACTCGTCGTCAATAATACCGGCGCTACGGTCCTCTTCGTCAACATCTTCGGCGGGATCACGCGCGGCGACGAAGTCGCGCGCGGGATCGTCGAAGCGATGCGTGAGACGACCTCGCGCAAGATACCGCTGGTGATTCGCTTGACCGGCACGAACGAAGAAGAGGGGCGGCGTATCCTGGCCGAGGCGAAGATGACGCCCGTCGAAACGATGGACGAAGGTGCCCGCGAAGCCGTGCGGCTCGCCGCCGAGGCGAAGGGTTAAAAGAGACGATGTCGATCTTTTTAGATAAGAACAGCCGCGTTATCGTACAAGGCATTACCGGCGCCGAAGGCTCGTATCACACCGATCGCATGGTGAAGTACGGAACGAACCTCGTCGGCGGCGTCACGCCGGGGAAGGGCGGCCGCCGAACGCCGCACGGACTGCCGGTTTTCGACACCGTAAAAGAGGCCGTCGACGCGACCGGCGCGACCCACTCGTGCATCTTCGTTCCGCCGCCGTTTGCGGGCGACGCGCTCTACGAGGCGTACGATGCCGGAATAAGACTTGCCGTCTGCATCACCGAGGGCGTGCCCGTGCACGATACGTTGAAGGTCGTCGGCGCGACCGCGGGCATGCGGATCATCGGGCCGAACTGCCCGGGCCTCGTATCGCCCGGGAAAGCCCTGGTCGGCATCATGCCGGGGCACGTCTTTAAGGAAGGCAGCGTCGGCGTCATGTCCCGCTCGGGGACTCTGACCTACGAAGTGGTCGACCTGCTGACGCGCGCCGGGTTCGGGCAATCGACCTGCGTGGGAGTCGGCGGCGATCCGATCATCGGCACGACCTTCGTCGAGTGCCTGCGTGAGTTCAAGAACGATCCGCAGACGCAAGCCCTGGTGCTCTGCGGCGAGATCGGGGGCTCGGACGAAGAAGACGCCGCGGCCTTCATTGCCGAGCACCTCCCCGAGATGCCGGTCGTCGCCTTCGTCGGCGGCCGCAACGCTCCGCCGGGAAAATCGCTCGGACACGCCGGCGCGATCATCTCGGGGAACTTCGGCACCCCCCAGAGCAAGATCGCCGCCTTCCTCGCCGCCGGCGTCCCGGTTGCCGAGCGCCCCTCCGATATACCCGGCTTGCTGGCCGAGCGGCTCGCCGTTAACGCGTAGCCTCCCGAGGCCCCCTTCCCTTAAGGGCGGCTAAAGGAACCGACCTGGTCCTGAGGAAATCCTTGGCGCAGTGGGTCACTCTGTGAAGTTCCTGAGGCATTGCGCCGATGGGAAGCAGGGCGACCTGCGTTTTGACACTCAACCAAAACAGAGGGTTTAACGAACAATGAGTTCACAACCAACCCTCCGTCGTGCGGTCATAGCCGTGGGACTACTCGTAGCGTTCCTCAGCCAGGGAACATGGGCACTGGCAGGCGTTACCGGTAACATCTCGGGTGTGGTCAAGGATCCGAGCGGCAATCCACTTGCCGGTGTGCGAGTACAAGCTGTCGCTCCCTCTGAGACTCGAGCCGCAACGACGGATTCGGGCGGTCACTTTACGATTTTATCGCTGACCCCCGATACGTATACGATCAACCTTAGCAAAGCAACGTATCAACCCACTTCAATACCTGGCATCGTGGTCTTCGCGGACCAGACGCAGCAGGTTTCATATACTTTGAGCAAGGCGCTCATCACCATCGGTCGCGTCACCGCGCAATCGGGGAGCTCGCTCGTGAAATCGGGCGTCGGCTCCGACTTGTACAGCGTTAACGCTGCCCAAGCCTCAGCCGCGGCCGCCCTTGGCGGCGGCGGTAACCTGAACAACGCCTACTCGGCGATGGGTTCGATCCCCGGCGTCCAGGTCTCGGCCGGCGGTATGGGTTGGGATTTCAACGCCGCGTACGTCCGCGGCCAGAACTCCTACTATACCGCCTACGAGTACGACGGTATTCCGGTCAACCGCGCCTTCGACAACTACAACTCCTCGACCGAGTCTTCACTCGGCCTCTCGGAGCTGCAGGTATATACGGGCGGCGGCCCGTCATCGGTCGCTTCGGCCGGCACCGCCGGGTTCATCAACCAAGTCATCAAGACCGGCACCTTCCCGGGCTTCGCAACCGCGAACCTCGGCATCGGTACGCCGACATACTACCACCAAGCCCAGGTCGAGATCGGCGGCTCCACGCCCGATCGGACCTTCAGCTACTACGTCGGCCTGAGCGGCTACAATCAAGACTACCGCGTCCTCGACAACAATAACGGCGCCGGCTACATGACGCCGGGCGGTGAGTTTGCAGGCGCCACGCTTGGCGCAGGCATCGGTTACTGGCCGACGACTCCAAACGCGCAGGGCGTCAAGCCCTCGTGCCCGATCGGCGGCCCGCCTAGCAACCAGGTCGGCGGCGCCGGATGCTGGTCGTACTATAGCGGCCTCTCGGCCTCCCCGCAGCAGATCACCGATCGCGAGGACGTGATCAACCTGCACATGGGCATCCCGAAAGCCAACGGGCTGCGCGACGACGTGCAGTTCCTGTGGAGCGGCTCGGCGCTCAACAACTACTTCTACCAATCGCCAAACGACATCGGCACCAGTTACCAACAGTACTCTTGGGCTTTGGCCGCCGAACCTTACGGCGCGCCGGTCTGCGGCAACAACGTCGTTGTGCCGTGGGCAAACGTTACGGCCTATTCGTGCCAGCAACAGCCGGGCCATTACTACCAACCGTACGGCGATAATGTCGCGTACAACTTGCCGTTCGGCACCCGGATCGCGAACAGCGCTACGAGCTTCAAGGCTCCGGGGCTTTATTTCGCGCCGGGCACGCCTTCGCACGCGTTCCAAGGCCCGATCCCGCTGTTCGATAACAGCATCAACGTTGTCTCGAACGATTCGGGCATCGTGAAGCTGCAATACACCTACGCGCTCAGCCAATCGGCCTATCTGCGGGCGTACGCCTACAGCTTCTACTCCGACTGGCTGCAAGAGGCGCCGATCTTCGGTGCGACCGAAGAAGAAGTTCCCTCTGTTCCGACCGCGGAATATCAGCTATTCACGCATACGGCCGGCGGCGCGCTGGACTTCCAAGACCAGCTCAATTCCGAAAACCTGCTCACGGCCGACGGCAACTATACGACCGCTTCGGTCATTCGCACCAACAACAGCTCGGCGTTCGCGAACTGCTTGAGCGGCAGTGGCTGCTCGCCGATCGGTTACATGCAAGGCAACAAATGCTATAATCCGGTCCCGACCACCGGCGGCAAGCCCCAGTCGGTACCTTGCATCGTCAGCACCTACTACGATACCAATATCAACAGCGGCGCCGGAGGCACCGTTCACCCAACCTGGATCAGCAACGCCATCAACGGACCGACCGGATTCGGCGGCCCGAAGGGCGCCGGCTGGGACACGCTGTGGAACGGAAACCAGACCGCTACTTACAACACGGTCAGCCCGCGGTTCACGAACTTTTCGCTCGGCGATCAGTTCCGCCCCAACGACAAGTTCTTGCTCAACGCCTCGGTTCGGTACGATAACTTCACGTACGACCTGGGCGATACAAACAACGCTGCCAACTCCTTCTTTGCCGCACAGACAGCCAACTACACCTGCGTGCAAGCATCAACGAACCAGGTACTGACGGCGGCGCTTCCTCCGGGCGTTCCCCCGCCCGCCGCCGCGGAGTACGTCAACGGCGACTGCAATAAGGCGGCGACAGTCTTGAATCCCACTGGCCCGCACACCGGCTGGGTCCATCCCAACGGCAAGGTCCAGGACGGCGTCCAGGCGCCGAACTTCTCGGCGACCTCGCCGAGCTCGTACTCGCTCGACTACTGGCAGCCGCGTTTCTCGGCGACGTACACGATGTCGCCTGACACGGTGCTGCGCGCCTCGGCCGGCCGCTACACGCAGCCCCCGATCACCGCGTCCGTCCAGTACTCGAACACTTCGGGCGACAGCCGGTCGCTTTGGAACAACATGATGAACCTCGGGTTCTACTCGCCGTTCCACCCGATTCCGGGCATCTCGTCGGCGCAGTACGACCTCTCGCTGGAACAGCATCTCCGCGGAACGGACATGAGCTTCAAGATCACGCCGTTCTATACGTGGGTCAACCAGTGGCAGCAGCAGACGTTCATCGGAGCCGGCTTCGTAACGCAGGTTCCGGTCGGCGTTAATCGCGACTACGGCGCGGAGTTCCAGTTCAACAAGGGTGACTTCAGCCGCAACGGGCTCTCGGGGGTCTTCTCGTTTACGTACACCAACTCGAAGGTGCAGTTCCAGAACGAGTCGCTCTCGACGGGCGGCGTTATCGGCAACGAAATCAGTCCGCTCAATCAGGCGATCACCGCCTACAACCAGCTGACCAAATCCGGCGGCGGCGCGAAGTGCTATCAGATCAAGACGCTCGGCGGTGGCGGCGTTCCGGTGTCGTGCAACGCGAAACCGGTCGTTTGCGCAACTACCAGCACAAGCGGCGGACCGGTGTATTGCGACGTGATCGCCAACCCCTACTACAACAAGCCCGCGCAGGGACTGCTCGATCCGAACGGCTGGTATAACCCGTTCACGACCGCGATCGCGCCGAACCTGTTTGCTGGAGATACCAGCTACATCTCGCCGATCACCTCGTCGCTGATCTTGAACTGGCGGCACGACAAGCTGGCGATCACGCCAAGCTTCGTCTTCCAGACGGGCGGCTACTACGGCAGTCCGCTCGACGTGGCCGGTCAGGACCCGCGCTCCTGCCAGCTGAACTCGGTCGGTTCGGGGATCACCAAGCTCTCCCCCAAAACTAACCCGTTGCAGTGCAACTACCTCACGTCTACCTCGCCCGGCACGGGTCAGTTCAGCTACCTCTACATCCCCAACCCGCAGTCCGGCATCTTCTCGATGGATTCGTATCAGAACCCGTCGGTGATCGTCGGCAACCTGCAGGTCTCCTACGACATCAGCCCTCGGATCAAGCTGACTCTGCTCGGCTCGGATCTGTTCCACACCTGCTTCGGCGGAACGTCGGAGCCGTGGACGTCGTACTATCAGCCGGGCGCGGCGGTGTGCGGTTATGCCGCAGCCGGCGGCCCGCTCAATAGCACGATCTATCCGAGCAACTTCTATAACGGCACGAGCATGTTCGACTTTGCCGCGAACAACAAAGTGCATCCGTTGTACACGCAGAGCTACTCGCCGAGTGGGCTCAGTAACGGTGCGATCGGAGGCGGTCCGCCGCCGATCAACCTCTACGTCAACGCGCAGGTGCGAATCTAACGATTCACTTGGCGCCCACGTAGCGAACCCCGAGCGGGATCCGGCAACGGATCCCGCTCTTTTTCTCCGCAGCAGGCTCGGCGACCGCACATGCGAAAAATTACTGAGAGATGAAACGGTGGCTTTTGCTTGTGATCGGCGCTCTAACGAGCGCCAGCTTCCTTCCGTTGCCGGCGCGCTCCGACGGCGCTGCGGCAACCCCGCCGCCGGAGATCTATCACATCGTGACGACGGCGCTGTGCGCACGCCTGCACGAGCGCGTGCAGCCGGCGGTCGCCTTGATTTTACAGAACGATGCGAAGATCGCCAAAAGCCCGCCGCTGTTCAAACGCTACCAGCGCGGCACGCTCACTGGGGGTACCGCCGCTCAACAATATTCAAACGGCGCGCCCCCCATGAACGACTCGATGAACAATCAGACGCCCGAAACGAGCATGGCGCTGCAGCAGATGTCGTACCTGGTGCTTCCAATCGCGAAAAACTTGATCACGGCCCAGACGCTGCTCGACAGCGTAAAGCTGATCGAGCCGACCGGCAATCCGGCCGACGACGCGACCTTGAAGAAGATCAAGGATCAGCTACTCGACACGATCGCCTATCAGAGCGCCTCGCTCGACATCATCAACGGCTTCGTCGCGACGCAGCAGATGGGTGAGATACAGCACGCCGGCGAGGAGTACCTCAGCTCGATTCAAGGTTCGAATACGTCGTACCAAATGGTGCAGGCGACGCCGAACCCGTGGCAAGATCCAAACACGCCCGGGCTTTCGCAGAATCCGTACAACTTCGACGTAACGACGGTCCCCGGGCTCGCCGTGGGCTACAATCCGCTCAACAACATCATGACGGGGCTGCACTGGGTGATTTCGGAGACGCAGAAGAAGGAAGACGACGCCGGAAGCACGTTGACAGCCGCGATCGGCCAGTGCCCAAAGTAACGACCCTAGCTCTACGTAAGGAGGTTGCTATGTTCAAAGCAACGCGTCTTTTCTCGATTCTTTCTGCTACTTTTACGGTAATGTTCGCGTCTTTGGCCGTTGCGGCTCACGCCGATAGCCCGACAACCCTGGTGTATAATTTTACCTATAGCGCGAATCAGAACATCAATGCTCGCGACGACGCCAATCCGGCCGAAGCATACGGTGCGCCGAATGGAAACGGAAACGATCTTGCGCAATCAAACGGCATCAGCCACTACGGCGGCTCGCTCAACGACAAAGGCACGATGACCGTCCAGATCGTCGGCAAACCGCAGGCCGACCGCGGCCAAGTGGTGACGATTAGCGAGGCCGGGGAGCAGATTCGCCGAGCGCCGGCGGCCACGTGCATCGTGTACGGCAACACGCAAGTCATGTGCGACCCGAATAAGACGGTCTATACTGAAGAGTACACGCTGCTCCGGTTCCTAGGCTCGAAGTTCATCGATCCCAACCAACTCGATAAGAATAAGCACTGGCAGATCTCGCAAGACGCCGGCCCGGTCAGCGCGACCGCGGATTATACAATCCTTAGCAACAACAACGGCGCCATGCAAATTTCGGAGACGAAAAAGCTCCGTCAGGCGCACGGCGGCAGCTTGACGACCGACGTCCAATCGAAGATCAGCTACGATACGGGCAAGGCCGTCCCGACCTCCGTAGACGAGTACGTCACGCAGCGCCACGACAACGGTGTTCAGGGAACCTCGACGACGATCTACCAGACAACGCTGCAGCTTGTCTCCGACACGATGGCCAAAACATAGCGCAGTACGGTTACCAATGTGAGGACTGCGAGGTTGCCGTCTTTCCGACGACGACGCGCAGTGAGTTGCGTTGGCTCAAAGATCGCCCGCACGTCGCGCGCGAGGTCGCGAAGCACTCGAACGACGGGCTTGATTCCTGGATGATGGAAGGCCTCGCATTTCTCGACGAACATGCCGGCCATTCGGTCGTCCTCGTGTCCAGGCGGTAACATTGCCGCCTCGATGAGCGGGGAAGAAATTGCGAAAGCCGCGCAGCGGCGCGGCTTTCGCTAAATCTGGGAACCTCCGGAGGGCTGAGTGAGCGAGGAACGCTTACTCGGGGATCCTTAGGTGCTGGCCGGGCTGGATCGTCCCGCTCAAGTGATTGACGTCGCTGATCCGATCGACGACCTCCTGGAGGTCGGCGCTCGGCGCCGAATGGGCGGCCGCGATACCCCACAGGGTGTCGCCGGGCCGGACCGTCACCGTCGCGTAGTGCCGAGCACTGGCCGCGTAGAGGCGGACGCTGGAGAGCGTCGGAAGGGCGACCATGAGGCCGAGCGCCGCCACCGCGATCGCCGGCATAAGTGTGAATCGTTTGCGCCTACCCACCGTCTTTACTCCTATATTTAGTGCCAAACGCCTGTTCGTCCACTACATTTTACCATGGGGCCTCCAAGCGCTGTCAAGAGATTACGAACGTATGTTTGCCATCGAAGCGGTTTTATGTTAGGGTTGTACCCGTGCTAAGTGCCATATGCATGGCATTATGAGCCGACGGAGGATCGATGCGGAAAGACCCTAGCGAGAAGCCGGCGACCGAACGGCAGCGCAGCATTCTCGCCGTAATTCGCGCTTTTACCGCCGAGCGAGGCTACCCGCCCTCGGTTCGCGAGATCGGAGAACGCGTCGGGCTTTCGTCCTCGTCCACCATTCACGCCCACTTAAAAGCCCTCGAGCGCCGCGGGATGATCTCGCGGGATCCGACCAAGCCGCGCGCAATGCGCTCGGCCGGCGGGCCTCCCGCTCACGACACCGTCGTGATGCCGATTCTCGGCCGGGTCGCAGCCGGCGTGCCGATTACCGCACAAGAGGATGTCGAGGGCGAGTTCGCTCTCTCCGCCGCGTTCGTACCCCGCTCCTCGGACGCTTTCATGCTCCGGGTTCAGGGTGACTCGATGGTCGAGGCCGCGATTCTCGATGGCGATCTGATCCTCGTGCGCCCGCAGCGTTCGGCCGAAAATGGCGAGATCGTCGTCGCAATGCTGGACGGCGAGGCAACCGTAAAACGCTTCTACCGCGAATCGGGCCGGATTCGCCTACAGCCGGAGAATCGCGCGATGGCGCCAATCTACGCGAGCGATGTCGAGATCGTCGGTCGCGTCGAAGCCGTGGTCCGCCGCCTCTAAGCTCTTCCTCGCCTTCGAGCGGCGAGCCGTCCCGCTTATGCGGCGGCTTGGAGAGCTGGCATTCGTCGTTGCGCTGCGCGACGGGCTGCCCTGGAGCTTTATCGGCCTCGCCTTCGCGTTCGTCGGCATCCTTGCTGCGCAGCTCGCCTCCGGAACCGGACGCGACGAAGCGCTCGGTCTGCGCGTCGCCGGCGCGTTGCTTCCGGCGTTCGGCGTTATGGCGGCAGCACTGGTCGTGATTTTGCCGGTCCGCTTGGCGCGCGCGACCGGGTATGCGATGACGCCGCTGCTGCTCGGCAGCATTGCCGCGTTTGCACTCGCCCTGCCGCGGCCGTTCGGACCGAGCGCGATCGAGTACCTGCGCCTGGCGGGCACCGCCGGACTCTTCATCGCCATGCTCGCCTGCGGAATCGGCGCCGCATGGATTTGGCTGCTGCGGCGGGGCGTTCGTCCGCCGCTCGCCGACTGGCTCGGTTCGGCGCTCGGCGTGGCGACCTTCGCCGGACTGTATGCTCTGCACGTTTCGCTGCCGGCGGAGATAGCCGGCGCGATGCAGCCGATCGCGCACCTTGGCGACACGTACGTCGCGCTTATCGCGATCGTTCTGATCGAAACGCTGCTCTGGACGGCCGGCGTTCACGGGCCGGCCGTGCTCGCGGCGATCGTCACGCCGGTATATCTGACGATGCAGATGCAGAACACGCACGCCTTTACGGTGCACCAGCCGCTGCCGTACGTGGTCGTCGTCTCGCTCTTTCTCTTCGTCTTTCCCGGCGGCGCGGGGGCGACGCTGCCGCTGGCGGGACTCTTCGCCTTCTCGCGAGTGCCGCGGCTGCGCCGAGTCGGTCGCGCGACGATCGTGCCGGCGCTCTTCAATCTGAACGAGCCGCTGCTCTTTGCCGCTCCCGTAGTCTTTAATCCGCACTTGGTGCTGCCGTTCGTCGGTGCGCCGGTCGTCTTGGCGACCGTCACCTATATTGCGGTCGCCACGGGCTTGGTCTCGCGCGCGGCGTTTTACGTTCCCTCATCGATACCGACGTTCGTCTCGACGTACCTGGCGACGCAGGATCTGCGCGCGATCGCGCTGGCCGCGTTCAACATTGCGCTTGCGACCGCGATGTACTATCCGTTCGTTCGAGCCTACGAGCGGCACGTCGAGGGCGAAAAATGATCGCCCAAATGTGCGAGCGTTTCGCTATCGGCGGCCGCGTGCGCGATGCCGCGCTTGCGGCATACGAGCGATGCGAGGCGCTCGAGTATCCGGCGCAGCGCGCGACCCAACTCAGCGTGTTGGAGGCCTTTCTCGCAGAGGGGATCGCCGAGAGTGACCTCGCCGGGACGACCGGATATGGCTACGACGACGCGGCCCGAGAGCGGTACGAAGCACTGCTCGCGCGCGTGCTCGGCGCGCAGCGCGCGCTCGCGCGGCTTTCGATTGTCAGCGGCACGCATGCGATCGTAGCCGCGCTCGCGGCCTGTACGCCGCCGTCGCGAACGCTGCTCTCGATCTCCGGCGCTCCGTACGACACGCTGCGCAACGCGATCTGCGCCGCGCCCTATTCGCTCGCCTCCCAAGGCGTGGAGTACGCGGAGCTCCCGCTTGCGGCCGATGGGGGAATCGATCTCGATGCGGTCGCGCGCGCGCTCGAGAGCGCAACGGTTGCCGGCGTCTTCATCCAACGCTCCCGCGGTTATGCGCCGCGGCGCGCGCTGAGCGTCGCCGAGTGCGAGCACGCGTACCGTCTGGTCAAAGAGAAGGCGCCCGAGGCAGTCGTGCTGGTCGACAACTGCTACGGCGAGCTGGTCGAAGAACGCGAGCCGCTGCCGGCCGGCGCCGATCTGATCATGGGCTCGCTGATCAAAAATCTCGGCGGGTCGATCGCACCCGCCGGAGCTTACGTTGCGGGACGGCGCGAGCTGGTCGAGCGCGTGGCCGCACGGTTGTACGCACCCGGGCTGGGCGCCGCGCTCGGGCCGACGCTCGGGCTCGGCCGCGCTTTTTTTCAAGGACTCTTCCTCGCACCGTCGGTCGTCGAAGCCTCGCTGCGTGGCCTCGATTTTTTCGCTGCGCTCTTCGAGGCGCTCGGTTATCGCGTCGATCCGGTCTGCGGCGCGAAGCGCACCGATATCGTGCAGGCGATCGGTTTGGGGAACGCGCAGCGTTTAGGCCGCTTCGCGGCGGGGCTGCAGAACGCACTGCCCGTCAACGCGCGATTCCGGCCGGAACCCGGAGCCGTGCCCGGTTATACCGACCCCGTTCTGATGTCGTCGGGCGCGTTCGTCGGCGGCGCGACGATCGAACTCTCGTGCGACGCGCCCCTGCGTGCGCCGTACGAAGTCTACGTGCAGGGCGGCGTGAGCCTCGCGCATGCGTATCTCGGTGCGCTCTTCGCAGCGCGCGCGCTGGAGGCCTGACTAGTCGGCTGCGACGCTGCCCATGAAGCCGTAAAAGTGGTAACGGCAGCCGTCCGATGTCGTCAGGATGATGCGCGTATCCTCGACCGAGGCCGCGGTGACCGTTTTGCCGACCAGGCTCTGGAGAATTTCTTGCGCTTGGAGAAACTCGGCAGCCCGCAAACCATCGGGCTCGGCTTCGATGAGGTGGAGCAGCTGATCGATTCGGTCGTCCATCGTACCTCTCTTATATCGTCGCCCTCTGGAGGATTTCTTAGGCCGCCTCCCGCCAGGAGGCGGCCGGTTCCGCTAGAGAAGGGCTGGCGGCCATGTACGTGCTCGAAGTGCTCAGCGGCCCGCTCGACGGCAAGACCTGGCCGTTCGAGCGCCAGATCGTCATCGGGCGTGATGACGGTTTGGCGGAGGCCTGCCTCGCACTCGACCGCTACGTATCTCGGCAACACGCACGGCTGGAGATCGATTCCGGCTCCATTCGACTCACCGACCTGCGAAGCCGCAACGGGACGCGCCTGAACGGCGAGGCCGTCATCGGCGACGTTCCGCTTCCGATCGGCGTCCCGTTCGTCGTCGGGCGGACGATGCTGCGCGTAACCCGGTCCTAGTTGCGAGGTTCTAAAGAGCTCGTGCAAAGTGCCGATTCGGTTGCGCGCTTACGCGCGCAGCTGGCGGAGCTGCCGCGCCCGATCGGCTTCGTTCCGACGATGGGAGCGCTGCACGACGGACATCTCGAACTCGTGCGGCGAGCGCGCGAACGCTGCCGCGCCGTCGTCGCCTCGATCTTCGTCAACCCGCTGCAGTTTGGACCGAACGAAGACCTGGCACGGTATCCGCGCGATCTGCCCGGCGATCGCGAGCGGCTTGCCGCCGCCGGCGTCGACGCGCTCTTTTCGCCGGAGCCCAAGACGATGTACCCCGACTCATTCGCTACCCGCGTCGACGTCGATTCGTCCGACGCTTCTTTCGAAGGTGCAATTCGACCGGGACACTTTCGCGGGGTGCTGACGGTGATCGCCAAGCTGCTCAACATCGTGCAGCCCGACGTGCTCTTTCTCGGGCAGAAGGACGCGCAGCAAGCCGTGCTGACGCGTAAAATGCTCGGCGATCTCAATTTCCCTGTCGAGCTCGAAATCGTCCCGACCGTTCGCGAGCCCGACGGCTTAGCGATGTCCAGCCGCAATCGCTATCTCGACGAAGCGCAGCGCGCGGCGGCGCCGACCCTTTACGCCGCGCTGCGCGCGGTGCGCGCTGCCCTCGAGAGCGGCGCGGCGAAATCTCAGGCGCTGGCGGCCGGACGAACGGCCCTCAGCCCGCTCGCAAAGCTCGACTACCTCGATGTGGTCGACGGTACGTCGTTTGAGCCGATCGAGGCGCTGCGTCCGCCGGCTTTCATCATCGGCGCGGCGCGCCTGGGCACGACGCGGTTGATCGACAACGTGTGGGTTGGCCGGTGAAGCCGTTCGATCAAGCGCGGATCTTTCTCGGCGTCGCCGGCGGAATCGCCGCATACAAGGCAGCTGCACTAACCAGCGCGCTCGTTCAGCGCGGCGCCAGCGTCGACGTCGTGATGACCGCCGAAGCGGAGCGTTTCGTGGCTCCCTTGACGTTCGCGTCGCTGACCGCGCGCCCGGTGTACACCTCGCTCTGGGATCTTCCCGAACGCATACCGCACATTCGCTTGGTCCGCGAGGCCGCGGTCGCGCTCGTCGCGCCGGCGACGGCAAATCTGATTGCCAAGCTCGCCGCGGGAATCGCCGACGACGTCCTGACGGCGGCGCTGCTCGCGGCGCGCATTCCTCGCATTGTTGCGCCGGCGATGAACGAGGCGATGTACGAAGATGCCGCGACGCAAGCCAATCTTTCCGCGCTGCGGGCACGCGGCTACGAAGTCGTCGATCCGGAGCGTGGTTTTCTCGCGGAGCGCGAGCAGGGTCTGGGGCGTCTCGCCTCCGAGGAGCAGCTGCTCGAGGCACTCGAACGCGCGCTGCGCCGGCGGCAATCGCTCCAAGGAAAGCGGGTCGCGATTACGGCAGGGCCGACTCGCGAAGCCTTCGATCCCGTGCGCTTCGTCAGCAACGCCTCGACCGGTTCGACCGGCATCGAGCTCGCGCGTGAGGCGGCGCTGCGCGGCGCGCGCGTTACGCTGCTGCTCGGCCCGACGCTTCTCGAAGCGCCGGCGGGCGTCGAGGTCGTGCGGGTGACGACGGCGCGTGAGCTCTACGACGCCGCGCTCGCGCACGCAGCCGGCGCCGACCTCGTGATCGCCAGCGCCGCGGTCGCCGACTGGCGGCCGGCCGAGTCGAGCGATTCGAAGCTCAAAAAAGGCAGCGCCGAGCTGGTCGTCGCCTTCGAGGCGAATCCCGACGTCTTAGCGGCGCTCGGCGAAGCAAAAGGCGGGAGTTTTCTCGTCGGTTTTGCCGCCGAGACCGACGACCACGAAGCAAATGGGCGCGCGAAGCTGCGCGCGAAGCACCTCGACGCGATCGCTGTGAACGACGTGCGCGGCGAACGCGGATTCGGTCTCGGCCCAAACGAGCTCGTGCTGCTGTGGGGTGCGGCGGGGCGCAAGGAGCTCGGGCGCGCTTCGAAAGCGACGCTCGCAGCCCGGCTGCTCGACGGGATCGAGGAGTTGATGCAATGCTCTTGACGATCGACGTCGGCAACACCGAAACCAAGCTCGGGTGTTTTTCCGGGGATACGTTGACGCACACCTGGCGGGTGACGACCGAACTGCGCCGTACGCCCGACGAATACGGCGTCTTTTTCACGCAGCTTTTTGCCACCGGGAACGTCGAGCTCGCAGCGATCGGCGCGGTCGCGATCGCGAGCGTCGTGCCGAAGCTCGATCCGATCCTCGAAAGCGTCTGCACGCGTTTCTTCGGCACGTCGCCCGTCTTCCTCAAGCCGCAGACGCAGCGGCTGATCCCGGTCGTCACCGAGAACCCGGCCGAAGTGGGTGCCGACCTCGTCGCCGCCGCGATCGGCGGCCTCGAGCGGTTCGGCGCGCCGCTGATCGTCGTGAGCTTCGGTACCGCGACGGTCTTCATCGCGATCTCGGCCGCGCGCGAGTATCTCGGCGTCGCGATCGCGCCCGGCGTCAACGTTTCGATCGACGCCTTGATCGGACGGACGGCCAAGCTTCCGCAGATCGGACTCGAAGCGCCCGGCCGGGCAATTGGGCGCAATACCGTCGAAGCGCTGCAGAGCGGCATCGTTTACGGCTTCGCGGGGCAGGTTGAGGCGATCGTCGAGCGGATTCGCTCGGAGATGGGCGTGCGCGCGATGGTCGTGGCCACCGGCGGTCTCGGCGACGTCGTCGCCAAGCACGCGCCCGTCGTTGAGGCCGTCGATCCGCACCTGAGCCTGCTCGGACTCTGCCTCTTTGCGCGCCAAGCCGCGGGCGAGGCGCCCGGCGACGAGCCGTTTAACCCATAGCAACATGCCGGTAACGCCGCTTCGCATCGGACCGATCGAGATATGGCCGCCGCTCGTCCTCGCGCCGATGTCCGGCGTGACCAACCGGACGATGCGCGCGCTCTATCGGCCCTTCGGCCTGGGGCTGACCGTGACCGAGTTTGTCTCGTCGAACGCGCTCAAGTACGGAAGCCGCCGGACGATGGAGATGATCGATCAGCACGGGCTCGAGCGTCCGGTCTCGACCCAGCTCTGGGGCGACGACCCGGCTACGATGGCGCTCGCGGCGAAGGTCGTGCGCGAGTGCGGAGCCGATATCGTCGATATCAACTTCGGCTGTCCGGCGCCGAAGGTCACCAAGACCAACGGCGGCTCGGCCTGCCTGCGCGACCCGCAGCGCTGCGAAGCGATCATGCGGGCGGTCGTCGGCGCCGTCGATTGTCCGGTAACGATGAAGATGCGGCTGGGGTGGAGCGAGGATGCGCTCGTCTATCTGGACGTCGCTCGCCGCGCGCAGGATGCGGGCATCGCGGCGGTGACGCTGCACGCGCGCACCGCAAAGCAGTTTTACAAAGGTGAAGCGGACTGGGAGCACATCGCGCGCCTCAAGGAGGGCGTCGAAATTCCGGTGATCGGAAACGGCGATCTCGACGATCCGGATCTCGCGATGCAGCGCATGCGTGAAAGCAAAGTGGACGCGATCATGCTCGGGCGCGCGACGCTGGGCAATCCCTGGCTCATCACCCAGATCGCCGATCTGATGGAGGGGCGCGACGCGCGTCCGCTGCCGCCGCCCGCGGAACGGTTACGTTTTGCAATCGTCCACTACCGCACGATGGTCGAGGAACTCGGCGAGCCGCGCGCCGTCCCGCAAATGCGCAAACACGTCGCGCTCTATCTCAAAGGCATTCCGGGGGCCGCATCGCTGCGCGAACGCATCATGCGAATCGAAAACGCGGCCGAGGCGATCGAAACGATCGAGATGACGATCGATCGCCTCGAGTCGGCGACGTTGGCTGCCGCGTGATCGAAGCGCGCGACGACCTCTACGGCGCCGCGTCGCCGCAGGAGCTCGCCTCGGAGACCTACGAGAACTACAAGCGCTTCGTCAATCCGCCGCTGGCGCGCGTCATGAAGATCTCGGGATCGCCGGTCGAGGTGCGCGCGCAAGGCGCGACGATCTGGGATCAAAACGGCAAAGCCTATCTCGATTTTGCCGGGGGCTACGGCGTCTTCACACTGGGTCACAGCCACGCGCGCGTGCTTGCCGCCGTGCGCGCGCAGCTCGAGCTGATGTCGCTCTCCGGCAAGACGATGTTCAACGTTATGCTGGGAAGGGTGTCGCGCCGCCTGGCGGAGCTGGCTCCCGGCGATCTCGAGATCTCGTTTTGGTGCAACAGCGGAACCGAGGCGATCGAAGGAGCGATCAAGCTCGCGCGCGCCGCGACCGGTCGCGCAAAGATCGTCGGTACGCTCGATGCCTACCACGGAAAGACGCTCGGCGCGCTCTCGGTAAGCGGACGCGAAGCCTTTCAGCGGCCGTTCCGTCCACTGCTCGCCGATTCGCTCTGCATTCCCTATGGACTCACCGACGGACTCGACGACGCCCTGAGCGGCGCGGCGGCATTTCTCGTCGAGCCGGTCCAAGGAGAAGGAGGCGTCAACGTACCGCCGGCCGGATATTTGCGCGACGTTCGCGAGGCGTGCGATCGAACGGGAGCACTCTTTATCGCCGATGAGGTGCAGACCGGACTCGGGCGGTGCGGGTATCGCTTCGCCTGCGATCGCGACGGCGTCGTTCCCGATGTGATGACGCTGGCTAAGGGACTTTCTGGCGGGATCGTTCCGGTTGGTTCGTTCATTGCGCGTCCCGGCGTTTGGAACCGCGCGTTCGGTAAGGAGCCGCTGCTGCACACCTCTACCTTCGGGGGCAGCGAGCTCGCCTGCGCCGCGGCGCTGGCGGCACTGGACGTGCTTGAGGAAGAAGCGCTCGCGCAGCGCGCGCAGACGCTCGGAGAACGGCTGCTCGCGGGAGCGCGAGAAATTGCCGCGCAGTATCCCGCGGTCGTGCGAGAAGCTCGGGGATTAGGTTTGCTCGTCGGCGTCGAGCTGAGCCACGAAGGCTATGGCGGTTGGATCATTCCGGAGATGCTCAAAGCCGGCGTGACCGCGGCATGGACGCTCAACCAGCAGCGCGTAATCCGCTTGGAACCGCCGCTGATCGTCAGCGAGAGCGAAATCGACCGCGCGATCGACGCGTTGCGCGGGGGCGTCGCAACGGCCCACGCGAAGTTGGGCGTACTGTAACCGCGCGAAGATGCCGTATGTCGAAAGCACGATCGTGATTGATGCCCCCGCCCAGCGCGTCTACGAGCTGGCGAAGGATCAGGAGCATTTTCCGCAGTTCATGCCCGACGTCGAGACGGTGACGATTCTCGAGCGCCGCCCCGACGGAGTGATCTCGCGTTGGAAAACCCTCGTCGAAGAAGCGCCGATCGAGTGGACGGAGGATGACCGTTTCGACGACGCAACGCTGCGCATCGACTACAAGCTGATCGAAGGCGACCTCGATAAGTTCGAGGGCGCGTGGACGTTCGAGAACCATCAGGACGGCCGCACGCACGTCGTGCTCGGCGTCGACTTCGATTTCGGCGTCCCGACGCTCGCCGAGCTCATTGGCCCCACGCTCGAACGCAAGGTCCGCGAGAACAGCGAGATGATGCTCGCCGCGCTCAAGCGTCAGGCGGAGGCGAGCGGCACGTGATGCCTCGGAACCGCTCGTCGCTCCGCCATCCGGGCTCCGCTCCTGCTCGTCGACCTCCTCGCTCTCGCCATCCGTGGCTCCGCTCGTCGGTTCGACGTTCCTCGGCATCACGTACCGCCCGCCTCCTATATTCTGCTTCGCGGACGGGCTTGGACAGGCGTGGTAGGATGTTGCATTCGTGAATAAATTTTGTTTCGTTATTCATCCGCTTTCGCTGCAGGACATCGAGCGATACGAGCCCGGCGCGAAGGGCAAGGGCGAGCCGATCCTGCGCAAGATCATGGAGTGGATGCCGCCGTACGCGGCGGTGCACGTAACCGGCGTGCGCACGCCCGACGGACGGGAGACCGAAGGATGGTTCGTTGCGGCAACTTTTCTGCCGCAGCAGGTGGTCGATCTGCCGCGCGAAGAGGTGTATAAGAAAGTTCTCGGTGCGATCGAGATCGGCGCAGGCCTCGGCGCGCAGGTCGCCGGGCTCGGCGCCTTTACCGGCGTCGTCGGCGACGCGGGAATCACGATCAACGAGCATTCGCCGATTCCGGTGACGACCGGCAACTCGTTGACGATTGCCGCGGGGGTGCAGAGCCTCTTCCGCGGCGCTCGCGAGATGGGCGTCGACACCGCGCAATGCACGGTCGCGGTCATCGGTGCGACGGGGTCGATCGGCGCCGCCTGTGCGCGCTTGATCGCGCCGAGAGTGCGGCGGATGATCCTGGTCGCCCGCAACGCGACGCGTCTGCGGAAATTCTACGAGGAGGTTGCTCCGGCGCTCCCTTGCGAGAGCGAATACACGACCGACGTCGGAAGTGCGGTGCGGCGCTCGCAGCTCGTGCTCACGGCGACGAGCTCGACGCAGGACGTCATCGAGCCCGAGGACCTGCAGACCGGAGCGATCGTCTGCGAGCTTTCGCTGCCGCACGACGTGAGCCGGAGAGTCGCCGGCGAGCGCCCCGACGTGCTCGTCGTGGAAGGCGGCAACATGCGGGTACCGGGGCAGCCGCGCTTCGAGCGCGTGCGCGAGCCGGGAACCGACTTCGATTTGAACCTGCCGGCGCGCACGGCGCTGGCATGCATGAGCGAAACGATGATTCTTGCGCTGGAGGGCCGTCTCGAACCCTACACGATCGGCCGGGGCATCAAACTGGAAAAGGTCATCGAGGTTCAAGAGATGGCGCAGCGCTGCGGATTTGAACTCGCCGACATGCGCGCGTTCGACGCCGCGATCACACCCGAGAGCATTGCCGCAACCCGTGAGGCCGTGGCGCGGCGCGAAGCCGAAGGAAAGGTGGCGAGCCAGTGAAGAGCGTCGTTTCCGTTTCGCTGGGTTCGAGCAGCCGCGATCATCGCGCCGAGGCGACGCTGCTCGGCGAGCGGTTCGATATCTCGCGCGTCGGCACCGACGGCAAACTCGACGTCGCGATCGGGATGGTCCACGAGCTCGACGGAAAGGTCGACGCCATCGGCTTGGGCGGCATCGACGTCTATCTTTATGCCGGGCGGCACCGCTACGCGCTGCGCGACGGCCTGCGGCTGCTCGAGGCCGCGAAGATCACCCCGATCGTCGACGGAAGCGGGTTGAAGAACACGCTCGAGCGCGAAGCGGTGCGCTTCATGCAGGACGACCTTTCGATGGATCTGCACGGAAAGCACGTCCTGATGGTCAGCGCGCTCGATCGTTTCGGAATGGCGCAGGCGCTGGTCGACGCGGGGGCCGACGTGCTGTTCGGCGACTTCATCTTCGCACTCGACAAGGACATGCCGGTGCGCGGACTGCACGAGTTCGAAGCGCTCGCCGAAAAGTATCTGCCGGATGCGTGCAAGCTGCCGTTTCAGTTCTTTTATCCGACCGGCAAGAAGCAAGAGAAGCCGCCCGAGCCCAAATATCCGCGTTACTACGAAGAGGCGGAGATCATCGCCGGCGACTTCCATTTCATGCGCCAGTTCATGCCCGAGCGGCTCGACGGAAAGATCGTCCTGACCAATACGGTGACCGAGCGCGACGTTGACGAGCTGGCGGCGCGCGGCGTCAAAACCCTCATCACCACGACCCCGGAGCTCGCCGGCCGCTCTTTTGGGACCAACGTGCTCGAGGCCGCGCTCTTGGCGCTGCTGGGGAAGAAATGGAGCGACGTGGTCCCGGCCGACTACGAGCGGCTGCTCCGCGAGCTTGCGCTGCGGCCCCGCGTCGTGGAACTGGGGCCCCGGCGGGTTAGATAGGGGCGGCGCCCGGGTATAGAAGGCGTTCCCGCGGGGCGTTGAGAACAATCGGCGCCAGCGTTCGCAAGGCGCACCGTTAGCTGTTGGGCGCCGACCACGCCCACGTGAGGTCGAGAATTAGTTGAACGACAAAGAGATCGTCCTGACCGCGGAGGGTCTGACGAAGCTGGAACAGGAGCTCGACGAGCTCAAGAGCGTCCACCGCCGCGAGGTCAACGACCGGATCCGCCAGGCCAAAGAGTACGGCGATCTGAGCGAAAACGCCGAGTATGAAGACGCGAAGCAAGAGCAGGCCTTCATCGAGGGGCGTATCCTCAAGCTCGAGGCGATGATCCGCAACGCCCGCATCATCGACGAATCGGAGTATGCCGCCGACGAAGTCCATCTCGGTGCGGTCGTCAAGGTACGCGACATGAAGAAGAACGACGGCTACGAGTTTTCGATCGTTGGTTCGGCCGAGGCCGACCCGTCGAACCAACGCATCTCCAACGAGTCTCCGCTGGGGCGAGCCTTGATGGGACACAAGAAGGGCACCGTCGTCGACGTCGTAACGCCCCGCGGTGTCGTCAAGTACAAGATCGAGGCGATCAAGAGCAACTCACCCAAGAAGGCCGCAAAGAAAGCGTCGTAGTTGGACGACCTCGGGAAGACCGAAGCGGCACTCGTAGCGGCCAGACGTGAAAATCTGGCCGTTCTGCGTTCCCGCGGGCGCGATCCCTTCGAGCAGCGGCGCTGTGAGGTCGACGCGACGGCAGAAGAGATGCTCGCGCGGTATAATTTTCTCGTCCCCGGTCAAGACGCATCCGCGGAGGCCTGGAGCTTGGCCGGCCGTTTGCTCTCGAAGCGGACGATGGGCAAGACCGTCTTTGCGGATCTGGCCGACCGCACCGGCAAGCTGCAGATCTACGCCCGCAAACAGGAGATCGGTGACGATGCCTTTGCCGATCTCGCCGACCTCGATCGCGGCGATCTGGTCGCCGTTCGCGGCTTCATGTTTCGCTCGAAGATGGGCGAGCTGACGCTGCACGTCACGAACTTCACCACGATTGCCAAGGCGTTGATGCCGCTGCCCGACAAATGGCACGGCCTGGTAGACGTCGAGAAGCGATATCGCCAGCGGTACGTCGATCTGATCGTCAATCCCGAGGTTCGCGACACCCTGATGATGCGCAGCCGTCTGATCGCCGAGATGCGCCGTTTCATCGACGACCGCGGCTTTTACGAGGTGGAGACGCCCACGCTGCTGCACGTCGCCGGCGGCGCCGCAGCGCGCCCCTTCGTGACGCACTGCAACGCGCTCGATCGGATCATGCAGCTGCGTATCGCGACCGAGCTGAACCTCAAGCGTTTGATTGTCGGCGGGCTCGAGCGAGTCTACGAGATCGGCCGCATCTTTCGCAACGAAGGGATCGATACGACCCACAATCCCGAGTTTACGATGCTCGAGCTTTACGCCGCGTACTGGGACGTGTGGGACATGATGGAGTTCAACGAGGCGCTGATCGCGCATCTCGTCGGTATTGCCACCGACGGCGATACCTCGCTGCCGCATGAGAACGGTGCGATCTCGTTTGCGAGGCCCTTCGCCCGCATCGAGTATCTGGATGCGATGGCGCAGTATAGCCGGGGAGAGTACCTGCGCGACCGCCTGCTCGACGCCGGCGGCGCGCATACAATCGTCCACGAACTCGGCCTGCCGCGCTCGCCAACGCACGCGCACGCGCTCGACAAGATCTTCGAGCGGGTCATCGAGCCGAACCTAACCGAACCAACCTTCGTTACCGGGTACCCGGTGGCGCTCTCGCCGCTGGCCAAGCGGCGGCACGGCGATTCAGCTATTACCGACCGCTATGAATTGTTTTGCGCGCACATGGAGATCTCGAACGCATTCACCGAGCTCAACGATCCCGACGATCAGCGGGCCCGCTTCGAGGCACAAATTGCCGAGCGGCTGGCCGGCGACGAAGAAGTGCCCGAGCCCGATTGGGATTTCGTCCGCGCGCTCGAATACGGTATGCCGCCGACCGCCGGCATCGGCATCGGCGTCGACCGTTTGATCATGCTGCTGACGAACCAACGCTCGATCCGCGACGTGCTGCCGTTTCCGCTCCAGCGCCAGCACGGATGATTGCTCGCCGCCTGGCGGCCGCCGCGCTGCTCGTTGCGGCGCTCTGCGGCGCGCGCGCCCTCGCGGTTGAGGCCGAGTATCATTATCTGCGCGCCGGACAACTCGATCTCGTGCTCTTTCTCCCGCCTCCGCCCGATCCGGGTTCGTTGCAGGAACGGACCGATCAAGCGCAGGTCGCGGCCACGATCGCTTCGCGCAGCGACTCGCAGGTGCGCAGCGCGGAGGAAGCCGTCCGCAACGTCTTTTTCTTCGCACCCTCCATCGGCCCGAATTTCGACGCGACGCACGATCCCGTTACCGATGCCTTCTTCGCTCGGATCGGCGCGGACGTCCACAAACTCGTGGACCAGGCGAAAGACTATTACGAACGGCCGCGGCCCACCGGCGCCGCCAAGCGGCACGGGTCGTATCCCAGCGGCCACGCGGCCTTCGCCGCGGCGGCGGCGGTCGTCTTGTCGCAGGCCGTACCGTGCAAGCGGGCGGAGATCTTCAAGCAGGCGCGCGCCTTCGGCCAGAACCGGATCGTTCTTGGCCTTCATTATCCAAGCGATATCGTCGCGGGCTGGACCTCCGGCACCCTGGCCGCTTACGCGATGATGCAGGACAGCCGGTTCCAACACGACCTTGACGCCGCAAAGGCAGAGCTGCGCGGAGCCTGCCCGGCCTGACCACCCTCCGCCTGACGGTCGAGTACGACGGCAGCGCGTTTGCCGGATTTCAGTGGCAGCCGTCGGTGCGGACCGTAGCGGGAGTCTTAGAGGAGGCGCTCTCGCGGCTCTTCGGCGAGCCGATCAAAGTAACGGGCGCCGGCCGGACCGACAGCGGCGTGCACGCAACCGGACAGGTCGTCTCGCTGGCGACCACGGCGTCGTTTGCGTTCGAACGCTTGACGCTCGCACTCAATGCGCTCCTGCCCGAGGACTGCTCCGTTCGCGAGTCTTGCATCGTCGACACCGGCTTTTCGGCTCGCTTTGGAGCTCGAGCGCGAACCTATCTCTACGCGATTCTGAATCGACCGCAGCCGAGCGCTCTTTTGTGCCGCTATGCATGGCACGTGCCGCAGCGGCTCAATCTAGACGCCGTGCGCGCGGGGGCCGAGCACCTTCTCGGAGAGCACGACTTCTGCGCTTTTTGCGGTTCGCTGCCGGTGAACTCCGCCCGCGAGCCGGCCTCGACGGTTCGCACGCTCTCGCGCTTCGAGCTCGAGCAGCGGGGATCGCTCCTACGTCTTGAGCTGGCTGCCGACGGCTTCTTACACCGGATGGTCCGGACGCTCGTCGGCACGCTGATCGAGATCGGGCGCGAACGGCGGTGGCCGGGGGAAATCGCCGAAATTCTCGCGCGGGGGGAACGCACCGGCGCCGGTCCCGTCGCCCCGGCCGCCGGGCTCTACCTCGCCGGCGTGCGCTACTCCGACGGGTACAACTCGTTCGCCGAGCCGCCGCTGCTGGCGCTTCCTACCGCGCACCCGTGGCCCTGACCCTTGACCTTGACTGGGGCCCGGCTTTCCCGTAAGATTCGTTGGTTGTGCGCACCTACCAGCAGAAAACTGCCGATACGGAGCATTCTTGGTACATCGTCGACGCTGCCGGTCAGCGTCTCGGCGTCCTTGCCGTCCGGATTGCGCGCGCGCTCTCGGGTAAGCACAAGCCGACCTGGACGCCGCACATCGACGACGGAGATCACGTGATCGTCCTCAACGCCGAGAAGATCGAGCTCGGCGGAGACAAGTGGAAGCAGAAGGTCTACTATCGTCACAGCAACTATCCCGGCGGGCTCAAAGTGCAGAGCGCGCAGGAGATGCACGACAAGCACCCCGAGCGCTTGATCGAGAAGGCCGTGCGCGGCATGCTCGCCACCAATCGCATGCGCGACGTGCAGCTTCGCCGATTGACCGTTTACGTCGCCGGCAAGCATCCCCACGACGCACAAAAGCCGCAGCCGCTGCCGTAGGAGTTTTTCTTGGACGAGAGTCTCGACGTTATTCAATCGACCGGGCGGCGCAAGCGTGCCGTCGCGCGCGTAAAGCTGATGCTCGGTCAGGGCATCATCACCGTGAACGGTAAGGCCGTCGACGACTACTTTCCACGCCCGCAGCTTCTCCAAATCGTCCGCCAGCCGCTCGAGGCCACGCAGAGCCTCTCGCGCTTCGACGTGCGCGTCAAGGCCGAAGGCGGCGGCGTAACCGGTCAAGCGGGAGCCGTACGCCACGGCATCGCGCGGGCGCTGGTTGAGATGGACTTGTCGCTGAAGGAGACGCTGCGCAAGAACGGCTTCCTGACGCGCGATCCGCGCGAAAAAGAATCGAAGAAGTACGGCCGCAAGCGCGCGCGCAAACGTTTCCAATACAGCAAACGCTAAAGAGCAGCTCTAAGGTTCTCGCGATCGCGCTGGGCGCGATCGCGCTTCTCGTTCAACCCTCCGCAGCCTGGATCGAAAGCGCCTATTCAAACGGCGCATATCCGGTTTGGGAACGAATCGCCTTTGCGATAACTCACCGATTGCCATGGTCGCTCGGCGATTTGGCGGCGCTGGCGGGCATTGCGGCAATCGTCTGGCAGATCGTGGCCTTTGCGCGCTTGCGGCGCAAGCGCTGGGCCGATGCCGCCGGACTCGTTTTGGGCTGCGCGGCAGTGCTCGGGCTTTACGCCGTCTGGTTCGAACTCAGTTGGGGTTGGAACTACGCGCGCGCTCCGCTCGAAACGCGGGTGCGCTTCGATGCGGCGCGGATCACGCCCGCCGCTGCGACTCTGCTGCGCCAACGAGCGATGGCGGAGATGAACGCGCTCGCGCCGGCCGCGCACGCGCGCGCAAAACTTCCGCTTGACCGCGAGGCGCTGCGCGCCGCGTGGCTTCCGGCCGTGCAGCGTTCGGGCGATACGTGGGCGCCGCAGGTCGGCCCCGCGAAGCCGACGATCTTCAATCCGTTCATGCTTGCCACCGGGACGAGCGGCTTCATCAATCCGCTCACGCTCAACGTCGCCGTCGCCTCCGA
Source organism: Candidatus Cybelea sp. (assembly GCA_036489315.1). Lineage (NCBI taxonomy): Bacteria > Bacillati > Vulcanimicrobiota > Vulcanimicrobiia > Vulcanimicrobiales > Vulcanimicrobiaceae > Candidatus Cybelea > Candidatus Cybelea sp. Next base: position 24,703 of record DASXFZ010000057.1, on the reverse strand, counting down.
TCTGCTGTGGTTCGAGATCCCTTTCGACTACGCGCACGAGTGGAGTCACGACGCGGCCTTCGCACGCGAAGACGAAGCAAATTATCTCGCGATCGTCGCCTGCTTGCGGTCGCACGATCCGGCGGTGCAGTACGCCGGCTGGTTCGAGCTCTTCTTGTATCTGCCGCAGAAGCGGCACTACGCGAAGGACGAGTTCGTGCCGCTCGTCTGGCAAGATTTCGTCGCCCTGCGCAAGCGCGACGCGCGCCATATCAACGTCATCCTCGCGCACTGGACGTGGCGCACCTATAACGCCTACTTGAAGACGAATCGCATCGCTTCGGGCATCGCCAACTACGACGAGGTGACGCGCTTAATGCTCGGCATTCCGCTGGATTCCGACGGCTTGCCGGCGGCGAGATAAGCCGGGAAAAATAAAAAGGCCCCTCGATCTCGAGGGGCCTTTTGCTTTTAGCGGGGCTTAGCTGCGGGGCGGTTTGCTGTTGCCGTTGCCGTTGCCGTTGTTGCCCTTGTTGTTGTTTCCGCCGTTGGGCGGCCGCGCTTGGTTGCCGCCGTTGGGCGGGCGCCCTTGGTTGCCGCCCTGGGGGTGAGCCTGCATGCTCTGCGGCCGGCCCTGCATGGTGTTGCCTTGCGGGTGATGCTGTGTCTGCATCGTGGCGTTGGAGCGGTGCGGCGGCTGGCTCGGGGTCTGGTGATGCTGCGTCACCGGCGCCTTGTTCTGCTGAGGTTTGCTCTGCATCTGCGGCTTGCTCTGCATCTGCGGCTTGCTCTGCGTATGCATATTGTTCTGCGACGCGGGTTTGCTTTGCATCGACTTGTTCTGTGCCGGCTTGCTCTGCATCGCGCCCTTGTTCTGGCTCGTCGGCGCCTTGTTGGCCCCGGCGTTCTGGTTGGCTTTGTTGTTCTTCTGCGCGTTTTGCCGATCGGCCGTCGTTACCGGGGCAAAGTTCTTTGGCTTATTCGAATCGTTGAAGGGTTTGTCCGACGCGGTCACCGAGGGTTTGCCCTTGTTGACCGAGGCGTATTGATTGCGGTCTTCGCCCGCGAAGCGCGCCTGGTTCTTCTGATCGGTTGTCGGCGCGCGGCCATTTTTTCGGGCCGTCAGCTGACCCTGGGTCGGCTTGGCGGTCGTGCCGCCCTTGCCGCCGTTGTAGCTGACGTTGGAATGGTTGTACTGGTTGCCGTTCACGACCGTCTTATTGACGTACGTGTTATGAATGTTGGTCTTGTTGACGTTCGTGTACGCGGTGTTATAGCGGTACTGGTTGCCGGCCCACGATCCGCCGACGAAGCCGGTTCCGATGTAACCGCCGCCATAGTTCACGCCGCCGTAGAAGCCGACGCTGCCTCCCCAGTAGCCGCCGTTCCAGCCGTAGGCGCCGCCGTTATAGCCCCAGTAGCCGGGGGTCCAGTAAACTCCGACGGTCGGCGGGGCGACCCAGACGCCGGGAACCCAGTAGTATCCGGCCGAGCCGTAGCCCCAGTAGCCGGGCGTCCACTGATAGTTGGGATACGGTGCCGCGGGCTGCGGATAATACGGAAGCGGCGGGGGGGCCGAGCCGACCGTGAACCCGACGCCGACGCTGAACTGCGCGGGTGAGGGTAGCGGGAGTGCGGCTATGAGTAGTGCCGCCATAAGTGCGGGAAGCGATCTCGCGATTCGCATTGGTCCTCCTTGCAAGCTATTAAATAAACGCAATTATAGCCCAGCGACGGCCTCCCCTGACGGGCTCGCCCGCACGGCTAGCGCGGTTTCACCCGATTCTTACCCCACCGTGAGCGAGTTCCAACCTAGCCTTCACCCGTTTCTCAGGTCACACCGCATCCATTCCGCGTCCGCTTCGCGGCTACGGGCGACGCGTAAAATCGGGCCATGTTCGACCTCGCCGATTCCTTACGAGACGCGATGGCGCAGGGGCGCCGTCAGCTGCTGGACGCGCAGCGATCGCTCGGGCAAGCAAACGCCGGGCTCGTGCCAGGACGCCGAGCCGACGCGGCAATGGCGCAGACCGCGCGGGCCGCGATCTTTTCCGAAGCGCTGCTGACGGCCGCGCACGCGCGCTTCGAAGAGATCAAGTTGGTGACGAAGTGACGATCGATCTCCTCGACGCGGCGGCCAGCGGGATGGACGCGCAGCGGGCGGCGCTCGACGTTGCGGCTCGTAATGTTGCCGCCGCCGAGGCGGCCGGACCGAACGGGGCCTACCCGCGGATGATCCCCGAATTCAATGTTGCCGACTCCGGCGCCGGCGAACCGCTCGTCGAGTTCTCCGGAGCGAGGCTCGAGCGCGGGACGAACGTCGACATCCTCTCCGAGATGATCGCAGTGATGAACGCGTCGCGCGCGTACGAATCGGACGCCTCGATCTTCGACGTCGGTAAGACGCTCGCCGAAAAGACGATCGAGCTGGGGCGCTTATGAGGGTCGAGCCATTGATAGCCGACGAAGCGCCGCTCGCGCCGGCAGCTCCGGCAGACGGCGGCGGATTCGCGGCGACGATCGACGCGCTCGAACAGACGCTGGGCGGCGCGCAGAGCGCCGAGGATGCGTTCGCCTACGGTTCCGGCTCGCTGCAGGACGCGATCTACGAGCGTACGCGCGCCGACGTGGCGCTCTCGGCGGCGACGGCCGCGGCGCAGCGCCTCGCGCAGTCGCTCTCGGCCGTCCTCAACATGCAAGTCTAGGCCTTGACGCGAGTTCTCTGGTGATGCACGCGCTGACGCTGATGGGCAGGCGCTGGAACGCCCTCTCTCGCGTGACGCGTGCCTGTGCCGGCGGCGGCGCGCTGGCACTCTTAACGCTTTCACTCACGCTCGCAATTCTGGCGCACGCGCCGCGCGTCGCGCTCTTTGCGGCGCCGCTACATCCCGAACAGCTCGGTGAGGTCGAAGAACGGCTGGCCGCCTGGAGCGTCGCGTTCACGGCGACCGCCGACAACGTCATCGTCGACGCCCGGAGGCGTAACGATCTGCTGCTGCGTCTCTCGCTCGCCGGGGTCCCGCACCCGCACCTCTCGAGCACCGGCGAAGCGCTGGGTGCGATCGGCGTCCTGACGCCGCAAGCGGTCGTCGACGCGCAGACTCGTGCGGGCCTGGCGGGCGATATCGAAGCCGGATTGCGCGGCATCGACGGCGTCGACGACGCGCGGGTGATCGTCGCACCGGCGAAGGCGGCGGAGTTCGCCGACGAAACCGCGCACGACGCAAGCGCGAGCGTCCGGCTGCGGCTGCGTTCGGGCTCGCAGCTCTCGCACGAGACGATTGACGGCATTCGTTCCTTCGTCGCCGCGAGCGTTGCGGAGCTCTCGGCCAAGCGCGTGACGATCCTCGACGATCGCGGCGTCGCGCTCGGAGAGAGCAACGAGCGCAACGGTGACGCGGCCCAGCTTCAGGCGTCGCTGCAGACGGCGCTCGACGCTGCATTCGGCGACGGCACGACGATCGTTCGCGTGCGCGCGGAGTACGCGAACGAGCAGGTCTCGGAGCGCGACGTTCGCCGCCTGCCCGTCGGACTGCAAGCGATTGCCGGTACCAGGCGCAGCGAGAGCTTTGACGGCGGCGGTAAACGCTACCGGCGCGCCGAGGAGGGTGCCGATCGTGGAAGCGACACCCGGGAAATCACCTCGCAGGCGGCGCCCGGAGGGTTGCGGAGGCTTTCGACCGCGGTATTCGTCGACCGCGGTCGATCGACGGACCTCGCGAAGATTCGCGAGCTTGCCGAGGCGGCGGTCGGTTTCGACGCGCGCCGCGGCGACCTGTTGGCGGTCGAAGCCGTCAGCTTCCACCAGCCACCCGAAATGCGCCGGGATGCTTGGGCGCTGTTGTACGGCGCGCTCATTCCCCTCGCGCCGGCACTCGTCGTTGCCATCGGTCTGGTCGTCTGCGTTCGGTTCGCGATTCCACCGTGCGGTGAGCTCGTACGGTCGCTGCTGGAGCGCGCGGCGCTCGAGCGCACGTCGAAAGCGGCCGCAGGCTTCGCGCCGGCACGCGTTCGCAGCTGCTCGAACAAGAACCGCCGCACGCTGCGGCCGCGATCATCAGCGCCCTTCCGGCCGCGACGGCTACCGCCGTACTCGAGCTCTATCCGCCGCACGAACGTGAGGCAATCGTACGGCGAATGCAGCGCAGCCACGCGCCGCTGCTCGACGAAGCGCATGAGCTCCTTCGCCGCCATGCGTGAGTTCGTTCCGTTGACGGCGCTCTTGCGTCCGCTGCAACCGCTTGACGAGCCGGCGCTCCCGGAAGTCGAGATCCGGCCCGAACTCGATCGCGCAACCGTGCACTGCACGCACGCGGCCGATGAGTACGCCATGGCGTTTGGTGCGATTCGCCGTTTTCGTGCGGCGCTCGCCGATGCACTCGATGCCGGCGTGGCGCGCCTCCTGCAGGAGATTGCGGAGAACGTGCTGGCGCGCGAACTCGCGCTGCGAGCTGCGGACGTCGCCTCGATCGTCGCGAAGACGCGCGAACGGCTCGTCGACGAACGGATCGTTGCGGTGCGCGTCCACCCGCGCGATCGCGAAGCGCTTGCGGAGCTGCAGGTCGAAAAAATTAACGACACCTCGCTGCACCCCGGCGATATCGTCGTCGAGCTGCGATCCGGCACGATTGACTTACGGTTATCGGCGCGGCTCGAAGCGGCGATCGCGGCTGCGCACGAATGATGGCGCCGCGACGTCTGGAGTTGGGGACGTGTGCTCTCGGCCGCGCGATCGATGCCGCCGGCCACCCGCTCGACGATGGTCCGCCGTTGTGCGGGCGCGCGATATCGATCGCGCTTCGGCCGCCGCGCCCCGCCCAGCGCGCGCCGGTCGTCACGCCGCTGTGGACGGGCGTACGGGTCGTCGACGGGCTGCTGACGATCGGGCGCGGCGCGAGGATCGGGATATTCGGCGCGCCCGGCGCTGGAAAAACGACACTGCTCGAGGCGTTCGTCGACGGATGCGCCGCCGACGCGGTCGTCGTCGCACTGGCCGGCGAGCGGGGTCGCGAAGCGCAGCAGTGGATCGCGCGCCTCAACGAGCGTACGACGGTCGTCTGTGCGACCAGCGATCGTCCCGCGCTCGAGCGTCTCGACGCGGGAGTCGTTGCGGTCGCGCAGGCGCGGGCACTTCGCGAGCGCGGACTCTCGGTTTTGCTCGTGCTCGATAGTCTGGCTCGCGTTGCCGCGGCGCTGCGCGAACTTGCCATTGCAAAGGGAGAGAGCACCAGACGCGGCGGCTATCCGCCCAGCGTGTTCGCCGAGCTGGCGCGGCTCGTCGAGGTAGCCGGCGTCCTCGCGGAAGGTTCGGTCACTTTGATCGCAACGGTGCTCAACGACGGCGACGATCGCGATCCGGTCAGCGAAGCCGCCCGCTCGCTGCTCGACGGCCACATTGCGCTTTCGACCGCGTTCGCTCGAGCCGGACGTTTCCCCGCCGTCGACGTGCTCGCCAGCACCAGCCGCACGATGGAGATGGTCGCGGACGGCGCGCAGCTTCGTGCGGCAAGAGCCGTGCGCCGCGCGATTGCCGCGCTCGAGCGCGTCACGGACGCGCGTAGTTTGGGCCTTGAGTCCCAGGAGCCGCCGGTGCGCGCTGCGGTTGCGGCCGAAGATCGCTTGGAAGACTTCCTTCGCCAGGCCGCGCGGCGCTGCGAGCCGGCGGAGACGCTCTCGCGTCTGGCCGCGCTCGCCGAACTTGTGGAGGACGAACGTGCAGATCGCTGACGAACTCGCTGCGGTCCGCCGTCGCATCGCCGAGATAACGACCGCGCCGGCCGGCGCTTGCGAATTCGACGAGATCCTTTCGGCAAGAGTGTACGACGCGCAGCGCGCGCAAGTGCCGGTAGACGTTCCCGCTGCGGCCCGGACGCCGCGAGGTGAGATCGCAGGGATCGTCGCGGCCGCCGCGGCTCGCCGCAACCTCGATCCGGCGCTGGTCGACGCCGTCATCGAGAACGAATCCGGGTTCGACGAGCGCGCCGTCTCGAGCGCCGGCGCGCAGGGTTTGATGCAGCTGATGCCCGGGACGGCCGCGGCATTGGGCGTACGCAATCCGTACGACGCGCGGCAGAACGTCGACGGCGGGACGCGATATCTGCGCAGCCTGCTCGATCGTTTCGGCAGCGTGACCCTTGCGCTGGCGGCGTACAATGCCGGCCCCAATGCGGTCGAGCGTTTCGGCGGCGTGCCGCCGTACGCGCAGACGCGCGAGTACGTGCAGCGTGTTCTCTCGTCGTACCAGCGGCGTTCTCAACTCGGCAACCCGGCGACGACCGAAAGTTCACCTGCGCCTGACAGCATGTTGCCATGACGACAGAACGGCTCGAGGTCAGCATTCTTGCGGCACCGCTCGCGGCGATCGACCGGCGAGCGCTCTCGCAAGCCTGGTATTCGGCGCTTCATCTCGATCGCAAGCAGACGCGGCCGGCGGCGCAGACCGCGCATCGCTCGCAGGCCGCTGCAACGATCGCCTGCCGGCCGCAGCAGCCCGCCGAGCACCGGTTATTCGAACCTTGCGCCGAGTATCGCCAAACCAGCGGCTCCGCAGCTCGCCGCGCGCGGCCGCAGCTCGCCCCCAACGTCGCGCGAGCGGCGACGTTTCGGGCGATATTACCTTTGAGCCGCCGCATCGAGCGCACGTTCTTCCGGCCGAACGCAGCGGTACGGCGCGCGACCTTCTCGCTCGGACGCGGCGGCGCTCGCGTCCATGTGATTTTGCAAAGTAACGCCGGCACGGTTACCCTCGTCGCGCTCTGCCGGCCCGAGATGCGCCAGCTCGTCGCGCGGGCGCTCGCGCAGGCGCGTCTGGCTTTGGCGGCACGCGGATTCGAGACCACGCCCCTCACCAACGGAGGATCGATATGTTCCTAAACCCAGCGTTGAGCGCGGCGCTCGACCGAATCACCGAACGCGCCGCGGACGTGCGTCGCGCCTTTGTTCCCGGCAGCGTGCCGCAGCACGACGACGTCGCCACGCCGGCGGCGATCTCCGATTTCACGCTCGATCCCCTCTCGGTCTGCGCCGCCGGCGGCCTCTACTTCGTTGCTCGCGACGCGCGCGGCGAGACCGGCTTCACCAGCGACGGATCGTTCGCGCTTCACAACGGGCGGCTCGAAGATCGCGACGGGCGCGCGATCTGCGGCCTCGACGGCTCGAGCCGGCTCGTGGAGCTGCGGGTCGATCCGATCGATGAAGCGCTTGGGCGCGCCGCGAACGCGCGGGTCGAGGCCGACGGCAGCCTCGCCTACGATCGAACGAGCATCGACCCGCGCAGCGGAATCCGGGAGTCGCGGCGCATCGTTGCCGGCCGCCTCGCGCTCGCGCGTTTTCCGGCCGGTACGCGCCTTTCCGAAAGCGACGGCCTGCATATTGCGCCGCCGGGCGTCGACGCGCAGCTCGGTGGCGGGACGCGACGGTTTTGCCGCGCTCGAACCGCTCCATCGCATGCGCAGCCGGGTCGACTTGGACGAGAGCCTCGCGCGGCTGAAAGAGGCGTACATTACGTTCGACGCGTTGCAAGCAGCGGAGACCGCCAAAGGCCACCTCGGCAAAACGGCGATGGATCTGTTGAAATGAACCGGCGCGTGCGCGAATGGGTCGTTACGAGGCGCTCCTCGCTTCCGGTGAGCGCAGCCTGCGTCGTCGCCAACGGCGTCCGCGAGTCGCTGGCCGCGCTCTTTGCCGCGCCGGTTGAACTGCACGTCGTCGAACCTTCGATTCCGCGCCGCTGCGCGTGGCCGACCCTCCTGCGAGATGCGCTTCTCTATCGCATCCGCGGCAGCGTCGCCGAGGCAATCGTCGTCCTTCGCCCCGACGATGCGGCCACGCTCGCGGCGGCGCTCTTCGGCGAGCCTCCGTCGCGCGGGAACCGCCGTCTCTCACCGTTCGAGCGGGACGTTTTGGATCGCACGATCGGAATGCTTGCGGCGCACCTCGGCTCGGTCTGCGGAACGCGGGAGAGCCTCGGCGCCGAGCGCGTCGACCGGATCGAGCGGCTCGCGACGTACTTCGAACTCTCACTGCTCGAACCGGTCGTCGCTCGCATCGGAATCGCGCTGACGCGAGATCCGTCCTCGCAACCGCAAACGCGAATCGAAGCCGCGCATCTGGCAGAGATCCCGATCGCGACGCGCGTGCGGTTCGCTCTCGGTCCGGTTTCGAGCCGCGCGATAGCGGCGCTCGCAGCGGGCGCGACGCTGCCGGTCTCCCGACGAACTGCACCGCTGCACGCTCGTAGCGTTCGGGCGCGCGCTCGCGCGCGGAACGTGCGGGCTCGCCGGCGGCCGCCGCGCGCTGCGGATAGACGCAGCCGGCGACTCGTAAGAAGCGATGGTCGTCGATGGTAATGGTCCGCTCGAAGGCGACGATCTCGGCCTGCTGCTGCACGTTCCGCTCCAGCTGACCGTCGAGCTGGGCGGATGCAAAATGTCGGTGGCAGAGATCCTCAAGCTTGGAAACGGATCGATCGTCGAGCTCGATCGCGCGGCCAACGCGCCGGTCGAGCTGCTCGTCAACGATCGCGCGATCGCCCGCGGCGAAATCGTCGCCGTCGACGAGAGTTTCGGGTTGCGCATAACCGAACTGCTGCGCAACGGGCGATCGCCGTGAATCTCGATCCGCTGCTCGCGGCCGCGGGGCGTCACGGAAGCGAACCCCTCGACCTTCTGGTAGGCCTGACGCTCCTCTCGCTCGTGCCGCTGCTGCTCGTGATGTGCACGTCGTTCGTGCGGATCGTCGTCGTCCTTTCGCTGGTGCGTTCCGCCATTGGTGCGTCCGCGCTGCCCCCCAACGCGGTGCTTACGGGCCTTGCGCTGGTCTTGACGATGGTCGTGATGACGCCGACCGCACAGCGGATCGGCCGCGAGGCCGTCGAGCCCTACACGCACGGGCGCTTGACGCCGTCGCAGGCGCTCGCGCGCGCGACCGGACCGCTGCGTTCGTTCATGCTGCGGCAGACGCGCGCCGCCGATATCGCGCTCTTCGAACGGATTGCGCGAGAGGCGCCGCCGCCCCGCCGCGCGGTCGCGATGACCGTCTTGATTCCGGCTTTCGTCGTCGGCGAGCTTCGCAGCGCCTTCGCCATCGGTTTCGCCCTCTATCTGCCCTTTGTTGCGATCGACTTGGCGGTCGCCGCGATGCTGATGGGCCTGGGCATGATGATGTTGAGCCCACCGGTTGTTTCGCTGCCGGTGAAGCTCCTGCTCTTCGTCATGGTCGACGGCTGGGCGCTGCTCTGCGGAGGCGTCGCGGGCAGCTTTCGTTAAGAGACGAGCCGCATATGCGCATCAGCGAGGCGCTCGCGACCCAGCGGCCGTTTTTCTCCTTCGAGTTCTTTCCGCCCCGAGACGATGCCGGCTCGCAGCAGCTCTTCACGACGATCGAGGCGCTGGCGCCCTTACGGCCGGCCTTCGTCTCGATCACCTATGGCGCGGGGGGCTCGACGCGCGCACGAACCGTCGCACTGGCAAAGCAGATTCAGCAAGAGATCGGGATGACGGTCGTCGCGCACGTTACGTGCGTAGGCGCTTCGCGCGCCGACCTGCGTGCGCTCTTCGACGACTTAGCGCGCGCACGCATCGAGAACGTGCTGGCGCTGCGCGGTGACGCGCCCGCAGGCACCGCCTTTGAAGGAACCGCCGGAGGCTTCACCCAGGCCGACGAGCTGATTGCGATGCTGCGGCGTAATTACGACTTTTGCATCGGCGCGGCATGCTACCCGGAGAAGCACCCGGAGGCGCCGACGGTCGACGCCGACCTTGAAGCGCTCAAGCGCAAAGCGGACGCCGGTGCCGACTTTCTCGTGTCGCAGCTCTTTTTCGACAACGCGCTCTTCTTCGCGTTCGAGCGCCGGGCGCGCGACGCCGGCATCTCGGTGCCGATGCTGCCGGGCCTGATGCCGATCACAAACTTCGCCCAGATCGAGCGCTTCGTCGCGATGTGCGGCGCGAGCATTCCACCGAAGCTGCGCGTCGAGATGGAGATGCGCAAGGGCGACGTCAAGGCCGTTGAGGATCTGGGTGTGGCCTACGCATCGATGCAAGCCTCCGAGCTGCTGCAGTCCGGAGTGCCCGGCCTGCACTTTTACACGCTCAATCGTTCGCCCGCCACGCGCGCGATCGTCTCCGCACTGCTTGCCGCGAGTGCGTGGCGGCCGGCCCCGCGCAACGCGACCGCTATAACAACCGCGTAACGCCCTCGTAACGCCGTTCCCTTACCGTTAGGGCGTGGAGGCGCTCGACGGACTCTTGCACGATGCGCTCGTCACGACGGCGCTGATCGCTTTGCCGATGCTCGCCGGCGCCGCGCTCGTCGGGACGGCGGTTGCGGTCGTCCAGGCCGCGACGCAAGTGCAGGAACAGACGCTGACGCTTCTCCCGAAGATCGTTACCGTCGGCCTCCTGGTCGCCGCGTTCGGAGCGACCGCGATGCATTTACTGGCCTCGCTCTTCGATCGTGCGATCGCGGCGATACCGGCGCTGGGCTCGGGATGGTAAGCGGCCTGCTCGTATTAGCCCGCTGCGCGGGCTTCGTCTTTCGCGCGCCGGGATTCTCGCATCCAAGCGTCCCAGTCGCGCTGCGGGGCGGGCTCGCGCTTTCGCTGGCAATGCTCGTCGCACGGCCGCTGGCGGTGCGTACCCGCAGCGAGGACATCTACGGATTCGTCGCCGCGCTGCTCGTCGAGTTTCTGCTGGGCAGTGCGATCGGCATGACCACGTCGCTGATCTACGACGGCGCGTACGCGGGAGGGCGCGTCGTCGACGATTATATCGGCGTCAAGGCGATCGCTCCGAGCGTCGCGCTGGTGGCGCCCTCGGGCTACGGGCGCGTCTGGTCGCTCGCGTTTACCGGCGCCTTCTTTCTGACCGGCGCGTACCGTCCGATGCTGCTCGCATTCGCGCAGAGCTTCACCCGCATTCCGCCGGCAAGCGCGATCGACGCCGCGCAGTGGACGAGCTTCACCGCGTGGTTCGCACAGACGTTCGTCGTCGTCGCGCTGCAGGTCGCCGCGCCGGCGGTCGCTGCGGCATTCGTCGTGCAGATTGCGCTGGGCGCTCTTTCGCGCGTCGTTCCGCGTTTCGGCAGCTTTACGCTCGCGTTTCCGCTCGCCTTCGCCGCCGCGCTCCTTGCAAGCACCGTCGTCGTGCCGCTCGAAGCGCAGCATGCTCCGCTCCCGATCGTTTTGTTTCCCGGGCCGGCACGATGAGCGATAGCGAAGAGAAGCCGTTCGAAGCGACGCCGCGGCGAATCGCCAAGGCGCGGCGCGAGGGTGACGTCGCACGTTCGAGTGAACTCGCGGTGAACTGCTCGTTCGCGGCGGCGGCCTGCGGCGTCGCCGGCATCGCGGCGAGCATCGCGAGCCTCGGGGCGGATGCGCTCGCCCAGGCCGCGTCGCTGCGCCCGGCTCCCCCGAGCGCCGGGGCGGTCGCCGCCGTTGCGCTCGTGCCGATTCTCTGCGCTTCGCTCGCCGGTACGTTCGCGACGCTGCTGCAAAACGGGGGCCTGGCGTTCGTGCCGGTCGGGATGAAAGTCGAGCGCCTCAATCCAGTTCAAGGAATACGCCGCGTCTTTTCCCGCGAGACGCTTCGGGCATTCGCTGCGCGCGATCCTCGCGTTTTCATGTGCTGCGGGCGCGATGTTCCCGGCGTTTGCAGCGAGCGCACCGGCGCTGCTCGCCTCAACCTCGCTCGACCGTTTCGCGACTGCGGCATGGTCTTGCGCGATCGAGGTCGTCGCCGTTGCGGCGGGGATCGGCCTGCTCTTCTCGCTGGTCGAGTTCGCAGCCGCGCGCAACGCGTGGCTGCGCCGGCTGCGGATGAGCCTCGAAGAGCGTAGACGCGAACAGAAGGAAGAAGAGGGTGACGCCACCGCCCGCGGCCGGCGGCGTTCGCTCCATCGCGCGTTTTTGCGCGGCGGCCTCGCAAAGGTAAAAGAGGCGGCGTTCGTCGTCGTCAATCCAACCCACGTCGCCGTAGCGCTCGCATACGCACCGCCGCTCGTCACGGTGCCGAAGGTGCTCGTCCGCGCGATCGACGACCTCGCACTGCAGGTTCGCGCGCTTGCCGTCCGGCACAGCATCCCGGTCGTCGACAATCCGCTGCTGGCGCGAGCCCTCTATCGCGACGTGCGCTCGGTCGAGCCGATTCCGCGCGAGCACTATCTCGCGGTCGCCGAAGTCGTCATTGCGCTCGCGCGCGCGAGCGAGCCGGCCGTATGAGCTCTTCGCGGCGCGCGGTCTACGCGTTCGCCGCTTTACTATTGGCGATCGTCGCGATCCTGATCGTGCCGCTGCCGCCGTGGCTGCTCGATCTGCTGCTGGGAATCAACATCTTCGGTTCTGCGCTCGTGCTCTTGCTCTCGGTGACCGTCGACGACCCGCTAGAGTTCTCGGCGTTCGCGCCGGCACTCTTGATCGCCACGCTCTTTCGGCTCTCGCTCGACGTTTCGGCGACGCGGCTGATCTTGACGTCGGGGGCGACGCCGGGTGCGGTCGGGGCGATCATTCCCGCGTTCGGAGAGTTCGTCGTGCGCGGAAATCTCGTCGTCGGCATCATCGTCTTTGCGATCCTCGTGACCATTCAGTTCGTCGTCATCGCCAGCGGCTCGCAGCGGGTTGCCGAAGTCGCGGCCCGCTTCACGCTCGACGCGATGCCCGGCAAACAGATGGCAATCGACGCCGACGTTCACGCCGGCTCCCTCGATGCCGAAGGCGCGCGGCGCAAACGCGAAACGGTTCAACGCGAGGCCGATTTCTACGGCGCGATGGACGGTGCGGGAAAGTTCGTCAAGGGCGACGCGATCGCGGCGCTCGTGATCGTCGCGCTCAACTTGGCGGGCGGCGTGCTCGTCGGCGTGCTCTACCATGGGCTGTCGCCCGTCGACTCGATCTCGACCTTCGCCCTCCTCTCGATCGGAAACGCGCTGGTGACGACGCTGCCGGCCTTTCTGATCTCGACGGCGATGGGCCTGATGGTCACCCGCGTCGCATCGGAGGGTGCGCTCGGCGCCGATCTCGCGACGCAGCTCTTTGCGCGGCCCGACGTCTTGCGCAGCGCCGGCGGCCTGCTGCTGGCGCTTGCGCTGGTGCCGGCATTGCCGCGACCACTTTTTATCTTCTTGGGTGCGACGGCGTTTATGCTGGCGGCCGCGCAGCGAAATCGCCGGCGCGGCGAGAGCGAGGCCGTCGAGGCGCGCGAGCGCCTCAAGCGTAACGCGATGCGGCGCCCGGAGCTAGCGCTCGGCCTGGTGGGCGTCGACGCCGTCGCACTCGAAATCGGCGCCGATCTCGCACAACTCTTGGCGCCGCCGCTAGCTGACGCGCTGCTCGACCGGATCGGCGAGGTTCGCCGAGCGCTGGCAGCCGACATCGGCGTCGTTCTTCCCGGCGTACGTTTGCGCGACGATCTTGGGCGCGATCCGCGCACTTACGGAATTCGGGTTCGCGATCGCTTGGCGGGGAGCGGGCGCCTCGAACTCGAGCGGCTGCTCGCGGTCGCCGACGAAGCGGTCTTGACGCGCTTCTCGGTGCAGATCGAACGCGAACCCGTCTACTCACTGCCCGCCGCCTGGATTCCGCCCGACGTGCGGGAGAGCGCGCTCAATGCGGGCGCGCTGGTTTTCGATCCGATCTCCGTGCTCGGCTCCCATCTGGCAGAGATCGCCCGGACCCACGCCGCCGAGCTCGTCGGGCGTCAAGAGCTGCATACGCTGCTCGAACATCTCCGCTCGACGGTGCCGGCGGTGGTGAAGGAGATCGGCGGAGAAGCGCTGCCGTTCGGCGCCGTGCACCGGACCTTTGGGCTTCTGCTGCGCGAGGGCGCGTGGCCGCGCGATCCGATCGCCGTCTTCGAAGCGATGCTCGAAGCCGCAACGCGCGATCCGCGCGAGCTGGCGGAGTGCGCTCGGCGAGCCATCGTTCCGGATCTCTTGCGCCGCCGGGGCGTCACGGCGCTCGAGCCGGCGATCTTCGAGCCGGAGTTCGAGCAACGGCTGATTGCGGCGTGGTGCCGCTACGGCGCGGAAGGGGCGGAGCCGGCGACCGCGCTTGCGGTGCGCGCGCGGATCGAACGGTACGCGATGCGCACGCCGCGGGAGCGCGCCGCCGTCGTCTGCACCTCGGCGCTGCGGCCGGTGCTCGCCGACTTCTTGCTGCGCTCCGGAATACGCGTCGCCGTTTACGCCTACGGCGAGCTCCCCAACGAGATGGCGCTCGTACCGGCCGAGGTCATCGCTCAAGAAGAGACGAACGCGCTCGCTTCATGCACCTGACGACGCTGGACTGGGTCATCGTCGTCGCGTCTTTGGGCGTGAGCTTTCTGCCCGCCATCGTGCTCGCGCGCCGAGCCGGGCGGAATATCACCGAGTTCTTTGCGGCCGGACGCCAGGCGCCGTGGTGGCTGATCGGGATCTCGCTGGTCGCCACGACGTTCTCGACCGACACGCCGAATCTCGTCACCAACCTCGTACGCGACGGCGGGGTCGCCGAAAACTGGCTGTGGTGGTCGTTTCTGCTCACCGGTATGGCAACCGTCTTCTTTTATGCGCGGCTCTGGCGCCGCTCCGGCGTGCTCACCGATCTGGAGTTCTATGAGCTGCGCTACGCCGGGCGCGCGGCCTCGTTCGTGCGCGGCTTTCGCGCGATCTATCTCGGGCTGTTCTTCAACTGCTGGATCATTGCAACGGTCAACTTGGCGCTGGTGAAGATTGCCGGCGTCCTCTTCGGCTGGCCGCGCTGGGAGACGCTCGCGATCTGCGTCGTCATTCCGATCGTCTTCGCGGCGACGGCCGGCCTCTGGGGCGTGATGGTCACCGACATGATTCAGTTCTGCATCACGATGAGCTCGGCGTTCGCGGCGGCGTACTTTGCGATCCACGCCCCAGGCGTCGGCGGCTTGCACGGGCTCGTCGCGCATTTTAGCGGAAGCCGCACGGCCGCGCTATCGATTCTGCCGAACTTCGGCGATCCCAAGAGCGCACTCGCCGTTTTCATCATCCCGGTTACCGTGCTGTGGTGGTCGGTTTGGTATCCGGGCGCCGAGCCCGGCGGCGGCAGCTACGTGGCCCAGCGGATGCTCGCGGCGCGCACCGAGTCCGACGCCCTATTCGGCACGTTCATGTTTCAGGCGATGCACTACGCGCTGCGGCCCTGGCCGTGGATCGTCGTTGCGCTCGCGTCGACGATCGTCTACCCGAGCCTGCACGATATTCACGCGCGCTTTCCGATGCTCAGCCCGAATCTGATCGGCAACGACGTAGCTTATCCGGCGATGCTCGTCTTTCTGCCCGCGGGATTTGCGGGTTTCATGGTTGCCGGAATCTTCGCCGCGTATCGGTCGACGATCGAGACGCACCTCAACTGGGGCACGTCGTACCTCGTCCACGACTTCTATCAGCGATTCATCGCACCGGGCGCGAGCCAGCGAGAGCTGGTCTTCGCCGGACGGCTGGTCACCGCGCTGCTGATGGCGCTCGGCGTGGTCTTCACGCTCTTTCTCGATAACGCCAAGGACGCGTTCACGCTGCTGCTCTCGATCGGCGCGGGCACCGGCCTGATCTATCTGCTGCGCTGGTTCTGGTGGCGGATCAACGCGTGGAGCGAGGTCAGTGCGATGCTCTGCTCGTTCGTCGTGTCGCTGGGGTTCTTCATCGCGCACCGCTACGGGCACGGCGTCGACGCGACTACAGCGCTGCTGATCACGGTCGGCGCTACGACGCTCGTCTGGATCGCGGTTACCTTCCTGACACCGCCGGTCGGTGACGCGGCCCTGGCGGCTTTCTACGAGAAGGTGCGGCCGGCGGGGCCGGGCTGGAGCCGAATCCGCAGCCGCGGAGGGCTCCCGCCGTCGCCGGACTCGCTGCCGATGGCGCTGCTCGGCTGGGTGCTTGGGCTGGGCGCCGTCTATGGGGCGCTCTTTGCCACCGGGGCCTTTATCTACGGGCGTCCAGGCGCGGGCTTGCTCTGCTCTCTCGTAGCCGCCTTGGCCACCCTCGGACTGCTTTTCACCGGACGGCATCTCTGGCGTCCGGCGGCAGGCCCGGCGCCGGTGAAAAGCTAAACCCCACCGGCTTCAATGAACTGGAAGAATCTTAAAACGCCGTTGAAGGCGTTAGTTATCGTCGCGGTCTGCGTCTTTGCGATCTGGTCGGTCGTGCCGGTGCAAAAGACGATCCGTCTCGGCCTCGATCTGCAAGGCGGAGCGCGGCTGTTGCTGCAGCTCTATCCCACCGAAGAAGTCCCGACGATCACGGCGCAGGTCCAAGCGCAGACTCGCGAGGTCATCGACAGACGCATAAACGGACTCGGCGTCGCCGAACCGTCGATCAGCAACGTCGGCGTCAACCGGATTCTCGTCGAGCTTCCCGCCGTCAAGGATCCCGATCAAGCGGAGCAGGTGCTCAAGCAGGTTGCCGTTCTGGCGTATAAGATCGTGCCGTTCGACGTGATGCAGAAGGCCGACGCCGCCAACGACGTCCTCAAAAACCTGGTGACCGCAACGCCCAAGCAAAAGGCCGCAGCGGAAGCGTACGTCTCGAAGACCGCCTACGATCTCAGCGGCCCGGTCGTCTACTCGGGCAAGGACCTCAAGGGTGCGCAGGCGAGTTACGATCAGTCCGGCCGGCCGAACATCAACTTCCAGACCAAAGACCCGGCTCGCTTCGGCAAGCTGACGTCGTCGAATCTGCAGAAGCCGCTGGGCATCTTTCTCGATCACCGTTATCTCTCGGCGCCGATCATCCAGAGCCCGATCTACGACAGCGGACAGATCACCGGCTCGTTCACCCAAGAAGATACGATCACGCTGGCCAACGAACTCAACGCCGGCGCCCTGCCGGTCAGCGTGAAGATCATCGAGAAAGAGTCGATTGGCCCGACGCTCGGCAAGATCGACTTGGTGCAGTCGATGCGCGCGGCGGCGCTCGGCCTGGGGTTGGTCCTGATTTTCATGATCGCCGTCTACCGTCTGCCCGGCCTGCTGGCCGACTTGGCGCTGGCGGTCTACGTGCTCGTGATGATGGCGATTCTCGCCCTCTCGCACGTAACCCTGACGCTGCCGGGCATCGCCGGCTTCGTGCTTTCGATCGGTATGGCGGTCGACGCCAACGTCCTGATCTTCGAACGCATCAAGGAAGAGCTTTGGAACGGCAAGACGATGCGCGCGGCCGTGCGGATCGGGTTCCAGCGCGCGTTCTCGGCCGTCTTCGATAGCCACTTCACGACGATCGTCGGCGCCGGCGTGCTCTATATGCTCGGTACCGGAACGGTCAAAGGTTTTGCCTTTACGCTCTTCTGGGGAACCGTCGTCTCGCTGGTCACCGCCGTCTTCATCACGCGCTTCTTGGTCGACGTTCTCGTGGACAACGATCTGCTGACGTCGCCCCAGCTCTACGGCGTCAAACCGTCGGACGTCGGCATCTTCGCCAAGGCCGGAGCGGGGGCGTAGCGCATGCTGTTTCGTCGGCTAAACTGGAATATCGTCGGCTGGTTCCGGATCGTCTCAACGATCTCGTATCTCGTCATTGCGCTCGGCTTCGGGGCGATGATCTACCACGGCTTCCAGGGCGGCAAAGGCTTCCAGCCCTCGCACATGCTGCGCCTGGGCCTCTCGTTTACCGGCGGCACCGACATCTCGGTGCAGTTCACGCAGCCGACCACCGCCGATAAGGTCAAGTCGGCGCTGACCGGCCTCGGCCTGACCGACGAGTCGGTGACGACCGCCGGAACGGGCGGCAAGGCTTTCGTCATTCAAACGCAGTCGGCGTACGCCAACGATTCGGCGCCGCTGTGGAAAGCGCTCAATACGGTCGCGCCGGTCGACCGCGCCGCGTCGCAGATCACCGCCGTCGGACCGTCGCTCGGCCGCGAGTATCTCACCAACGCGCTCTGGGCGCTGGTGATTGCGCTCGGCATCCAGTTCCTCTACATCGCCTTCCGCTTCGGCTGGAACTACATCTTCGGTTTGGTCACCGTCATCGCGCTGGTGCGCGACGCGGCGATGATGATCGGCATCTACGCGCTCGCCGACCGCCGGGCCGACGACGCGTTCTTAGCCGCGGTGCTGACCGTCATCGGCTACTCGGTCATGGACACGATCGTCATTCTCGACCGAATACGCGAGAACACCAAGCTGATGGCCGGCGCGCCGTACGAGAAGATCGTCAACGAGTCGATCAAGCAGACGATGACGCGCTCCTTCAACACGCTGGCGACCGTGGTGATTACCTTGGTGGCGCTGCTCGCCCTCGGCGGCGCGAGCCTCAAGAACTTTGCATTTGCGCTGCTCGTCGGCATCTGCTCGGGCGGCTACCACTCGATCTTCTACTCCGCACCCTTGGTGCTCGGCTTTCGTAAGCGCCAGCTCGAGGCAGCGGCAAAGCGCCGCAAGCTCGGCGTCGGGGCGGAGCGCAGCGTGACCACGCGCTCGCGCGGCGACGCGACGTCGCCGCAAGGCCGCGGCGGGGCGCCGCGCGAGGACATCGTCGCGGCGCGGCGCGAACGCCGGCAAAAGGCGAAGGCAGCGCGTTCGGTCTCTCCGGCTCCCGTGCAACGCTATCGCAAGCGCCGGCCGGAGGAGAACGGCGCGGTTGCCGTCGAGGAGCCGCTGCTGGCGCAAGAAGAGGGCATCGATCCTCTCGACGCACAGAAGGCGGGCCTGCACGATGAAGCGTTGGAACAAGGCCACGAAGAGATCTCGCTCAACCTCGAAGATTCAACCGAGCACCAGCACTCAGGCGCCGAGCGGCCCGAAGAAGGCGGCGCGCCCTAGCGCGCTCCCCCCGCCCACACCGTCGGAGGCTGCCTTCGAGGCGGTTCTTCGTTCTTTTTCACAAGCGACATCGCTCGAGGCCGCGAGCGCGGCCGGCGAAACCGATGCGGCCGCCGAAGGGAGCGCCTTCGACGAGGCCAGTGCATTCGTCGAGCGCGTCTTTGCGGCCGGCGATGAGTATCTGCGCGATCCCTACTCGACGATCGACGACGCAACCCGCTTTCACACTAAGCTCGCCGGCGTCTCCTTCGAAGGGCGCCAGGACGTCATCGCCGGCATGCGCGCCGAGGCGCCGCTCGAACTGCGGCGGCAGCCGGAGAACCCGCACGACGCCAACGCCGTCGCCGTGTGCTACGGCCACCTGCAGCTGGGCTTTCTGAACAAGAAGTTAGCCGCCCATATCGCGCCGCTGATCGATGCGGGTGCGCGGTATCGCGCGCGGGTCGCCTCGCTGACCGGGGGCTCGACGGGCTCAGCGCAGGCCGTAAGCGGTAGAAGTCGCGGCGTCAACATTCTCATCGAGCGCGATGCCGCTCCGCTGCGCAGTGCACGCGAGCGGTCGCTGCAAACCATGCGTGCCGGAGGCGAGACCGATGCAGCGCAGACGAGCGAGCTGGTACGCGCGGCGCTGATCGGAACCGCTCGGCCGCACGAAGCGCAGCTGGCGGTTCTCGAGCGCGTCGAGGCCGGGAAGAATACGCTGGCGGTGCTGGGAACCGGGCGCGGTAAATCGTTCTGCTTTCAGTACACCGCGGCGATGCGCGCCTTTAGCGGCAGCGGCCGCACGCTGGTCGTCTATCCCCTGCGGGCGCTGGCCAACGATCAATACGAGGCGCTCGTGCGAACGCTCGAGCCGATGGGCTTGCGCTTCTTTCGAGCCAACGGCTCGATCGACGCGCTCGAGCGTGAGGCGCTCTTTGCGGCGCTTGAGGCGGGAGCCTGGGACGTCGTGCTCGCGACGCCGGAGTTTCTCGAGTTCCACCGCGACGCGCTGCGAGGCAAGAGCGCTCCGTCGTTCGTGGTCGTCGACGAGGCGCACCATCTGCACGAGTCGCGGCATCGGGCCGCCTACGCTCGGCTCGCCGATACGATCCGGTCGCTCGGCAATCCCCAAGTGCTCGCGCTGACCGCCACTGCGACCGACGAGGCATTCGCGCGGATCGTCGCCGACCTGCGCATCGAATCGTGGGTGATCGACCCCACGGTGCGTGAGAATCTCGACGTCGTCGACGCGCGCGGTACCAAAGACAAGATCGGCTACCTCACCGAGCTCTTCGCTGCGCGGGGCGAGCAGCGGGAGAAGGGAATCGTCTACTGCTACTCACGTTCGGAGGTCACGAAAGTCGCCAAGCGATTGCGCAAAGAGCTGGGCGACGAAGTGATGTTCTACCACGGTAAGATGCCCAACGGCGAGCGATTGGAGATCGAGCGGCTCTTTCGCGAGGGCCGGCTGCGGGTGATCATCGCGACCTCGGCGTTTGGCGAGGGCATCGACTTGCCCGACGTGCGTCACGTCGTGCTCTACCATCTCAACTTCGATTCGGGGGAGTTCAATCAGCAGGCCGGGCGGGCGGGGCGCGACGGCGGCCCGGCGCGCATTCACCTGCTCTTCGGGCAGCACGACCGCACCCTCAACGAGTTCCTGATCGACCTCGACGCGCCCCCGCTCGCGCGGCTGCGCGAGATCTATCGCGGCCTGCGCAGCCTCGCGCGCGACGGCGTCGTGCACGGCGACAACGTCGCGCTTACGGGGGCCTTGGACTCCGATGGCGTTCGCGATCGCAGCGTCGGCGCCGCGCTGCGCATCTTTTCGGACGCGCAGCTCGTGGAACTGGGCGAGGACGACGAGGGCCGTTACGTTCGCTTTCTCCCGGTGAGCGGACGAATCGAGATGGAGCGCAACGAGCGGTACGCCGAGGGCGAAGCGACACGCGATGCTTTTGCCCGCTTCTGCGAGTTGGCGCTGAAGGCTCCCGCGCCGACGCTCGAGCGAATCATCAACCGGCCAATCTATCCCTCGCGCGCGCAGCTCCGCCGTTAGGCACGAAAACGGCGGCAGCCTCTTAGCCCGCGCGGTCGTCCGAAACCGGCGTCCGGCCGGAATCGGGCTGCGCTCGCTCGAAAAAGAGAACCATAACGCACCATCTGGAGAATGCGGGGTCAGATATGACGCGTTGCCTCGGCGTCGTCTTTCTCATTGCAGCAGCGTTCGCGGGCTGTTCCTCGAGTGGCGGCAGCAGCTCGCCGGTCCCGATTACGCCGCCGACGCAGGGACCGCCACAAAAGGGGCCCGAGGGCAAGTACATCAAGCACGTCGTTCTCATCGTGCAGGAGAATCGGACCTTCAACGACATTTTTGCCGGCTTCAAGGGTGCCGATACGACGTTTTACGGCTACACGCACACTGGAGCCAGAGTTCGCCTTCGCGCGATCACCTTCAAGGGGCCGGATGTACTCCACAACTGGGGCAATGCAATGGCCGACTGGAACCACGGCCGCATGAACGGATTCGACAGAAGCCTCTACACGAACAATAGGCCGGCCGGAACCTATGTCTACGCGTATCTCCAGCGTAAGCAAGTCACTCCGTATTGGACGATGGCGCGCGAATACGTGCTGGCGGACCACATGTTTCCGACGATGTTCGGGCCATCGTTTACGGCCCACCTCGATTTGGTCGCGAGCACGACCAACATTAGCGCCGATGAAGCCGAGGTCGACGGTCCGACCGGGCAGCCTTGGGGTTGCGATGCTCCGGCTGGCACGTGGACGTATCTGCTGAACCCGCAACGCGAGAGGAGCGGGAACGGACCGTTTCCATGCTTTACACAATATAATACGATGGCGGAGACGCTCGACGCCGCGCGCATAAGCTGGAGGTACTACGCGCCGCAAGGCAGGTATGCGTTAGCGCGGCTCTGGTCGCCGTTTGCGGCCATGCGGAAAGTGCGGTTTGGGCCCGACTGGGAGAGGAACGTCATCTCGCCTCAAACGACGGTGCTCAGAGATATCGCACATGGAAGGCTCCCGCAGGTATCGTGGGTGATCCCAGATGGCATGGACTCCGATCACGCCGGCTCGCAGAGCGACAAGGGAGCGTCGTGGGTAGCGAGTGTGGTGAATGCAATCGGTGAGAGCCAATACTGGAACACCACTGCTATCGTCGTGCTTTGGGACGACTGGGGTGGATGGTACGACAACGTGTCGCCCCCACAACGCGATTTCGTCGGTCTCGGCATTCGAGTTCCATGTATCATCATCTCGCCTTACGCAAAGGTCGAGTACGTTTCGCATACGCCGTACGAATTCGGCAGCGTTCTCAAACTCATCGAGGAAACGTTCCAGCTCGATTCGCTCGGACCGGCTTCCAGAGGATACACCGATACGCGCGCCACCAGCCTTGTGGACAGCTTTGACTTCAAGCAGAAACCGCGCGTCTTCCAGCCGATCCCCGCGCCTTATCCGCCGGCATACTTTCTATCGCGGCCGCCTTCAGGGCTACCACCTGATTCAGAGTAGCCCCAACGGATGGCGGCCTCCGGATGCTAGGCGAGCACCCGCGTCATCGCGCCTTCGTCGACCTTCGTATAGAACGCGTTGTGCGTCTCGGTGACGCCGGCCGAGGCCCAGGGATCGATCTGCTTAGCCGACGTGGGTAAGTGCACGGTCGGGCCGGCGGCATCGCTGTAGTCCGCGCCGCCAAACGGCCCGAACTCGCCGCTCTCCCGGTGGGCAAGTACCAGGTTCCCCACGGCATCAGCGGCGGCTTTTGCATCGCCGCGCAACCCGGCATCCAGCCGGCCGTCGCTGGCGAGCGTGTCGTAGAAAGCGATCGCGGGACGATCGGCGTGCCACGGCATGGCAGAGCCGCCGGGGAAGCGCACCATCCCGGGAATTGCGCGGGCGTCTTCGCGCACGGCGCCGCCAACGTCGCGGTTACGAGCTTGCGCGGCGACGTCGTCGTTGAGGCGTTTGATCGACGCTTCCGCGGAGCGAATCTTCTCCGGGCTCACGTCCAGCACGTCGAAGGCGGCGGCCGGCCCGAAACCGCCGAAATCGCCGGCGTCGTATTTCGTGCGCATGACGTCGCCGACGACGCTGTGGGCCATCGCGCTCGGGTCGTTCTCGTGGGCGGCGATCGCGTGCGCCACGTTGCTCGGCACGCCGGGCGCGAGCATCGTCTCGGGACTCGCGGCGAGATACTTTACGCCCGCGCTGGAGAGCGCGTCGGCGAAGCCCATGGGTTAATAAAGAGGGGCTCCAAAACCGGACACGCGGGCCGGCGAGGCGCAGCGTCATCCGCTGTCCGAGGGGACAATCACGCGCGGATGGGAGCCATGGGCGTTCAAAACGCCCCAGCGCCGGGCGCGTTGCTGTCAGGCCGGTTCAGCCTTATTCCTTGACTCGACCACTTTACGCTCCATGACCTCCAACCAATCTCAACATCTTTATCGTTGTGTTATTCAAAAACGATCTCCCTGCTGTATTAAGCTCCGCCGCCGCGAGCACCACTTCTCGGCACAGACGCACGATTAACATCGATAAATCAAGCAGAATGAGTCCTGCGTGATCCGCTTTAGGGAGATGTCTATCTACCTTGAAAGCGTTCGCCCATTGACTTGCCATTCTCAAGACCCTCCTGTGGTCCGGCCTTGACCTTCCATATGGAAACCATACATCGAGCAACTGCCTGTAATTTATTTCATTTCTCGTTGCGGACAACCAAGCAACGCCGGACCGACGCAAGTACGATGTTAACTTTAAAAGTTGGTCGAGTGCATCTTTCGTCTCCGCTGTCGTGGGAAGCGTTGCAACCTTGCGAGTAACATCATCAAGAAAATCGTCAAATGCCTCCCAAACAGCCGCATGTCCATGCCCGGAAAGCTTACTTGAAGTGATTTCAAGAGTGTTACCGGAGCCGACGATCCTTGTTGGCGATAATCCAGAAGTTGGCGAAATCGACACGGAATAGGTTCGAGCCGCCCTGACCAGAGCAGCGATGCCTCTGCTATCAAAGTAAGCTAGGGAACTACCATTCATTCTTAGGAGGGCGTGCGCGCTAAAAAAGCTGCGTAATACGATTTGATCAAAAGCCACCCTAGTGAACGCGGCAGGTCTTTAACGGAAACATCGCTAGCCGCGGATTCGAATGCTGCGCTCGCAATTCGTGATATATCACCACACCATGCGTCCAAGAGTTGATCAGGGGCGGAAGCCGTCAACTCCAAAGGGTCAGTATCAGCGTAAATCGCATAGTTTCCTTTAAGGATAAAATTTCGCAAAGAGTCTGCGCTCGAGGACTGCTTTTGGATAATTGCGGCCGGCAAGACTGCGGCAACGTAATATCCTGTCGACATAGTGCTAAAGCGAAAGCTTACGCTCTAGGTGTCGGCTTAACGTTGAATAAAAGACCCTATAGCTGTCGCCGGGCTTGGAAAGTTGGCCTGCAGTAAGTCTATCGGATAACGGCTGAAGTTCACGAGAAAAGTTCCGTTTTGTGAATTCGCCGTTATATCGATCCTTTACTCGGGTCGCCACTTCGGGAAACAACGCTAGAAACGCTCGGAACACAGTGGGAGAGGTTATCGCCTTGAGCTGTTTCTTTGACTTAAGAATGGATGTGACGGCGTGCAGGTATTCGCTGATGACGTCATACGTTCGCTCGATGTCTGGATCGTCTAGCTTAGCTAACACCGGCTTGAGGGCTCCATTCACTGTCACTCGCGACAGCTTACCTGTCGCCTTTTTGGATGGCGACATGAGCCCCAGGAGTGGGCTGTTCTCATCCGTCGCGAGCCTATTAAAAAGCTCGCCTAAAGTCTCTTCCAGTTCCGTGTCGTAGCTAGCCAGTTTTTTTATGTCGAGCAGCAATTCATTGGGGACCGGGCGTTGCTTAGTATTTATGTCAATGAATAGGCGAGCTTCATCCGTTCTTGACAGTTTGTCAAAGATCACCACGG